>NZ_DATNPA010000463.1:0-6107 GCF_036703385.1 Allocoleopsis sp.
TTAAACCAGAGAGCAGGTAGCTGTAGGGGAACTGTATAAGTTCAACAGCCTTGCATTTATTTATTTAATAGAGAGTCAGTTAACGTGAGGTGAATGCAGTAGCTATGGGTGCTTCATCAAAATACTGGACAATTTGCCGCATCAGTCTAAAGAGCGAAAAAATTCCATACGAGTTCTGTTTAGTTCCAACAGCACAGGAATTTATTGCCCAGCAACTTCCCAATTCTCAAAATGGGGATATGCAAGCCGCCCTGAACTCCTATTTCCACAACAAAAATTCGGCTGTTGATACCACGACTCGTGTTTTGGCTGGACTTTGTTTGAGGTGCTATGTTTCTGACTCCATCCTCAAAGCCTGCAAAAAAATCGACAATCTCTTTGGTAGTGACAAGCCTTTTACCTACCAAGATTTATTGCCCTTTGTACTCAATGATGATGGTCAGGCTCTAATCTTACTTGATAAAGATGGTAAAACTCAACTCATCTTAGATGATAATGGTGAAGCTAAGACAACGGCTTATAAATTTTTTACAGTTGAAATATTGCGAACATATCAGCAGAACTCCCAGTCTAAGATGAGCTTGGATAATTGGGCTTACTTACAGACCAAACAAAATCCAGAACTCAAAGATTTTTTATCAGAGTTTGGATTTAAAAATCTTAGCGACTGGGCATTATTGAATAGAGCTAAACTCAAACAGCTTGAACGTTTATCTGAGCGGGAGCGCCACATCGTAGAAATCTTCCATTCAGTCTATCGTAGAGACAGACTTAGGCAGCGGCAGGCAGGAGTAAGAAAATGCCCAGACCCCTCAAGCGCTCAACTTCAAGAAATGCTAGTCGGCTTGCAGGAAAGAACTGTCATCCTCAACAGCTCTGTCGAGTTGATGAAAGAACTCAAACAGATAGCAACACAGTTACGACAGTATGATATCTGGAGTTATAGAGAACCTCTGGATATCTACGACTCTGATACTGGAAGTTATATACCCAGAGCAGATTTAACTACTGACTCCCTCAGTGAATTAGATGTTGAACGACAGGAACTGATGGAGTTCTTGCATCAGCAACTAAAGTTAGCTTTAGCTGGTGCTATAGAGCAGGAGATTCGCGCTTCCATTACTAAGTTGGAAAAAAGTAAAATCTATGCTCCTCTAGCTAAACAATTCATTCCTGGTTTGCAGCTATATTACTGTCAGGGTTTGTCTCTTAAGGAAATTGCTCCCTTGCTGGAAATGAGCAATTGGGCACAAGCTAGGCGTGTGTTGAATCCGGGAGACATTCTCAACAAGGTTCGGGCTTTTTGCGTGCAACAAATTCTCGACAGGACGTTAGAAAAGGCTCAAGATAAGGGACTAACCAAAATTCCTCCCTCACTCGATTATATCAAAACTTTGCTCGAACAAATTAAAGCTTTTGCTGATGAAGAAGTTTTCTCTGAGGCAGTAGAAGAAATCAAGGCGGGAAAGAACCGTAAGATGAACAGCTTATATGCACAGCAACTTCGCCTTTATTTTGAACAACCTAAAATAAATACATATTAGGAATACAGTTATGGTTAGTTCACCGATTAATTCAATGGATTTGGGACTCTTGCCTCCAGAAATAATCTGGCTTGAACCCGAACATTTCGAGAGAGCAATAGAGATTAGCAACTCGGTGAAGAGTGAAGCACAGCAATGGCAAACATATCTGAATGCCTTGGCGCTCGTAAGCTTTGAGGAATGGCTAAGTACACGAATACCCAATAAAACAGTTAATCGAGATACCAAATTAATTGAGGCTGGAGGCTATCTCAAAGTAGGTGAGTTTAAACTTTATCTAATTGCTACCGAACACTTGCTAGATGAAGTGGTAAATTTACCTCAAGCTGCCATAGAACAACTGGAACTAATAGCTCATTTTTATGTAGTGCTAGAGGTATTAGAAGAGCAGGAACAAGTATTGGTTAGAGGCGTCGGGCGTTACGATCAAGTGCTTAATTATTTTCGGCAGAGCAATTTACAAGTCTTCCAGGACAGTTATTACCAGCTACCGCTATCTTTATTTGATACTGAGCCAAATGACCTTGTGGTTTACTGCCGTTTATTGGAGCCGACTGCTATACTTCTACCTTTTGCCTCAACGAATAGTCAAGTTGCTTCCGAAGGTATTACTTCCTCTGCTCTGGTGCAAGCAACTGATACGTATGAATTCAGCTTAGTATTACCGGAATACCTGACGGAGACTAGAACTAAGTTAAGCCAATGGTTACAGGGTGTCTTTGACGAAGCTTGGCTTGGTTTGGACGCACTGATCAGCCCAGAAGCCGATTTAGCTGTGAGTACCAGGAATGCTGAAGAAGCTACGACGAGAGGTAAACTAATTAACTTGGAGATGCAACTTGGCAGTCAAACTGTCGCCCTGCTGGTAGCGATCGCAGAAGAAGCCCAAGAAAAATTAGGTATCTTGATACAGTTACATCCGACAGGTGGGAAAAGGTATTTACCGTCTTCTCTCAAACTGACTTTGCTATCTAAAGCGGGAAAAATTCTCCACGAAGTCCAAGCAAGAGATGAAGATAACTACATTCAATTGATACCTTTCAAAGGCAAACCGGGAAAACGCTTTAGCATTGAAGTCAGTTTGAGGAATATAAGTGTCAGAGAAGATTTTGAACTTTGAAGCGAACAAGTGACCTCAGGCATGAATGATTTAGTTCAAATGTACAGTTAAAGTGAGAGTTCAGCAGAAGTGTCCAAAGGTGAGAGGCGAGCAGCGATCGCCTCTTCATATTATTACCATTCTTAACGCAGACTTCTTTCTATATTTGGATGTATTGACAAAATTTACTCGCTTTTAATTTGTGACAAATGACAAAGAAGTCCCCATTTTTTTAATACCTTTGACAAGTCGCACATCATCTTAACTTCTCACCGATGGGGTGTAGTAAGTCCTGTTTTAGTGAAGATAAGGGAGTTTCCCCAAATTTAAGAAAGTTAGTTCACCCTAGTAAATAGATGTTCGCGTCGGCTGAGTCCTTATTGTAGGGTTTTTGTAACCTATTACTACAAAAAGCTTAAGTTTTTTCTTAACTCCTCGATCTTTTATAGTAAACAACTAGCAAAATTTGCTCTCCTGAAAGCAAAGGAATTTCTGTAACAATGTGCAAAATCAATCGTGTGGTTATCGTGGTGGAACCCATAGCAATGCAATGAACTGACCGGGATTTACCTAGTGAAAAAATTTGAGCGATCGCCCCATTTGATTAAGCGATCGAGCTTTGAGACTCTCACACTGTTGGCAAATCCTGAAGCTTTTGAAATCGGAAAGTGATATGTAGAAACTGACCTTAACCTATTTCGTCCTATTCCTATGAGCAAGTCAGTGATTATTAATCTAGGCTCTGGTGACTTGAATAACGGATTCGAGCAAGTGAGTGCTCAGTTATGGGCATCAGACCACCCCCTTCCAGAACAATTTATCGGCAGCTTACCCGCTGCCCCAGTGCTGGTTGAACAATATAGAAGCTGGCAGTTAATTTACCAAACTATTTGCAGTCGCAAACAGCTACGTTCATCAGAAGAGGAAGATGACGATGAGCTGGAATTCGCTCTAGGGGGTATAACTAACGTCTCTATTGTCCGTTTCGAGGAGTTAGGTCAAAATTTACACAATACTATCAATGCTTGGCTTAAATCTCAAGAGTTTCTTAATATCGATCGGCAACTGCGATCGCGACTCTTACCGACAGAAGAAATTCGGGTAATTGTTGAAGCCAACGATGTATTGCTGCGGCAATTACCCTGGCATCGCTGGAATTTCTTTCAGGATTATTCTAATGCAGAAATGGCTCTGTCCAGATCCGAGTATAAACGCGCCTGCTCTTCACCACCAAAAGTCCCTAAAGATAGAGTTAGAATCCTCGCGATTTTGGGCAATAGCAAAGGTATCGATCTGGAGGTAGAAACCAGATTTCTCAAAAGCTTACCGGATGCCGAAGTTTATTTTCTTATCAATCCCTCGCGCAGCGAATTTACTACACAGCTTTGGAACAAAGCCGGGTGGGACATCCTGTTTTTTGCAGGTCACAGTCAAACTTCTGGTAAAACGGGACGGATTTATATTAACGATAATCAGACCAACAACAGCCTAACAATTGAACAGTTAGAGGAAGCTCTCAAAGCAGCTATTGAAAACGGTTTATCCTTGGCGCTTTTCAACTCCTGTGATGGACTGGGATTAGCGCTTGCTTTGGAGAAATTGAATATTCCCACTGTTATTGTCATGCGGGAGCCAGTGCCGAATCGTGTGGCACAGGATTTTTTTGAGCATTTCTTAGCAGCTTTCGCTGTTGAGCAGCTTCCTTTATATCTTTCCGTACAGCAAGCACGCAGGAAATTACAAGGAGTAGAGGATGAATTTCCCGGTGCTTCTTGGTTGCCTGTAATTTGCCAAAATCCAGCAGTAGAACCGCCCACTTGGCTTGGTTTGGGCGGGATTCTTCCTTAACGAGACACAGGGGAAAAAACGATGGTCTTAAGTCTAACCCTCTTCGGTCACTTTGGGAAAATTCAACGAATTCACGTCGTTACAGCCTACGAAAAATCAAGGTTTCACCCCGATTTGACAAAAGAGGGCTAAGTAGGGTACTAGTTTTTTGAGTTCCATAATTTCTTCAAAAAATTAACATAGGAACGGCTTTTCAAGTTTTAAAACAAGTTTATTGTTTAGCTAGAAAACATCATTTTGCAACCGAAAAGTTAGAGAACTGCAACGAAAATTTCCTGATACAGTCATAGAAATCTGGTCATTCGATGAACCCGTGTGGGACTCAAGCCGATACATCTCAATCACTTTTTGATTCTGCTTACAGTCAATAATTATTTCGCCTCATATGTCAATGCCACTCAGGCTTTGCCTACTATTAATTTTAGTTATTTTGTCTCTCTTTTCTTCGTTCTGTTATAGATTTGGCATACTAAGTACTGAAGAACCGAAAAAATTTAGGTTCGGTAAACTCGATAAAAGTCTTGATTTGGTTGCATTCACTCTACCACATGCTTCAGTCTCAAAACAGTCAACTCGCTGCCATCTGCTCCATTCGTACTCGGTTAAATCAACGGTTAGCCTGCTATCAACGTCGATAATCAGTACCAATCTCTGCAACTGTCCTACCAAGGCTCAAGTCACCACTACTCTAAGCCCAGGTTTTTAATCACAACTGGTAGACTTTCCAGGAAACTGGTCACAATAAGCCCCATTGCAACACAGATTTCGGCAAAACTCAGGTTAATCGAAGCACTGTTGCGAAAGGACTTATGAACAACACCCGTGAAATTGCTCAAACCGAAAGCTCTCGCTCACTATTGGCGGCAGTGATTCAATGTGTTCCTGCCGCACTAGTCATCTTCCGCTTTTTCATGGGACCGTTACTACTACTCAATGTGATCGATGGCAAGACAGATGCCTGGTTCATTGTTGGGTTTGTAGCAGCGTTTCTCTCAGATATCTTTGATGGTGTCATCGCACGCCGTCTCGGTGTTAGTACAGCTTCCCTGAGAAAGGCTGATAGTTGGGCTGATGTCTGCCTGTATATTTGTATCGGAGTTAGTGCCGTTTTGGTGCATTCTGATGTGATTATCGCCTTCTCTCATGGGTTGAGTGCGGTAGTGGGCATTCAATTGATTTGGTGGGTGGTCAATTTAGCCAAATACGGTCAACCCGCCAGCTATCATACGTATTCAGCCAAAACCTGGGGAGTCAGTCTGTTTGTTGCCACGATCGCTCTATTCAGCTTTGGTTATGGAGGATTGACGCTGAGTTTTGCGATCGCAGTGGGCATTATTCACACCTTAGAAGAAATTGCGATGACGTTAATCCTTCCTCAGTGGACTCATGATGTATTGAGTATTGTACATGCACTGAGACTGCGCCAATCTTACTAAACAGAAGGGGATGCTGCTGAGTAGCCGCTACTTGATACCACCTTGTACTATAGTATCTGTGGTAAAAACATCCAGCCCATGATACTAGAGGTTGCCATCCTTGATGTTAAGCCCAGTATGGTTAATGAGTTTGAAACGGCTTTTCAAACAGCCTCAACCATCATTGCCTCCATGCCCGGG
>NZ_DATNPA010000464.1:0-13704 GCF_036703385.1 Allocoleopsis sp.
ATGAATGCTTGAGATAATCTAAGTCTCTGTTGTAACCCTTTTTCACCTTTAGAGTAGTTCTTATCAGCTTGATAGGTGTATGTAGCTGAATACAGCTATTTTATTCTTCTATTGTTATTTAGTAATCCAGCTAAAGTAATAAGTTGTAACAATGCTACTTTTCAGGAGATGGCAGTAGAGACGGTTTCCAGCCGTCACAATTTCTATAGAATCCATCCCCTGTTTAAAAAGCCCTTGAAACTGGTCTGTGGTCGTCTATAAGGCACTTGTGTTAGGATTTGAGAGTGTTTTCTCATTTTTGATTATCACAAAGGCTCAAAGCTTTATATTGGAGAATCCCTTACATGACGAGTAGTTACAGTGCCGATCAGATTCAAGTTCTGGAAGGTCTCGAAGCGGTGCGAAAACGCCCAGGGATGTACATTGGTTCTACTGGCCCAAGGGGACTGCACCATTTAGTTTACGAGGTGGTAGACAACTCCATTGATGAGGCTCTGGCTGGTTATTGCAAGCATATAGAAGTTGATATCAATGCCGATGGTTCCGTTACTGTTACAGACGACGGACGAGGCATTCCTACCGGCATCGTTGCCAAGACTGGCAAATCGGGAATAGAAACGGTAATGACGGTGCTTCACGCCGGGGGTAAGTTTGGTGGCGGCGGCTATAAGGTGTCTGGAGGGTTGCACGGCGTTGGGGTTTCTGTGGTCAACGCTCTGTCTGAATGGGTAGAGGTGACGGTTTGGCGCGAGAAGCGGATACACACCCAGCGCTATGAGCGAGGCACCGCTGTTACTGAACTGGTAGCCAAGCCCTATAAGGAACAGGAAGCTCGAACTGGCACATCGGTTAGTTTCATGCCAGACACGGAAATCTTCACAACTGGCATTGAGTTTGATTACACGACCTTAGCGGGGCGTCTGCGGGAACTGGCGTACCTAAATGCGGGTGTTCGGATGACCTTTACTGACAACCGAGTTACCCCAGCGCGAGTAGAAACTTACCACTATGAGGGGGGGATTCAGGAATATGTTGCGTACATGAACCGTGAGAAGGAGCCTCTGCACCAGGAAATCATCTTTATTCAAGGGGAGCGTAACGGCATCCAAATCGAAGTCGCATTGCAGTGGTGCGTTGATGCCTACAGCGATAACCTCTTAGGTTTTGCGAATAACATCCGCACGATTGATGGTGGGACTCATTTGGAGGGGCTAAAGGCGGTATTGACGCGGACGATGAATGCGATCGCACGCAAGCGCAACAAAATTAAAGAGAATGAAGCTAACCTGGGTGGTGAGAATGTGCGGGAGGGATTGACGGGTGTTATTTCTGTTAAAGTCCCCGATCCAGAGTTTGAAGGTCAAACCAAGACCAAACTAGGGAATACCGAAGTTCGGGGAATTGTGGATTCTTTGGTGGGAGAGGTATTAACAGAATATCTGGAATTCCGCCCCAACGTAGCAGATGCTGTCTTAGACAAAGCGATCCAAGCTTTTAAAGCGGCTGAAGCGGCTCGTCGTGCGCGGGACTTGGTCCGCCGTAAGTCTGTTCTGGAGTCTTCACCTTTACCGGGTAAGTTAGCCGATTGCAGTTCTCGTGACCCCTCAGAATCGGAAATCTTTATCGTAGAAGGGGATAGTGCTGGTGGTTCCGCCAAGCAAGGAAGGGATCGTCAATTTCAAGCCATTCTGCCCCTGCGCGGCAAAATCCTCAACATTGAGAAAACCGACGACGCCAAAATTTACAAGAACACAGAAATTCAGGCGTTAATTACAGCCCTTGGTTTGGGCATCAAAGGTGACGAGTTTGATCCCTCGCAATTACGCTACCACCGGATTGTGATTATGACTGATGCCGATGTTGATGGGGCGCACATCCGCACACTGTTGTTGACCTTCTTCTATCGCTATCAACGGGCGCTTGTGGATCAGGGCTACATCTATATTGCTTGCCCTCCACTTTATAAAGTAGAGCGGGGACGCAGTCATTACTACTGCTATAGCGATCGCGAACTCAACAATCTAATCCAACACGAGTTTCCCTCCAATGCCAGTTACACCATCCAACGCTTCAAAGGCTTGGGTGAAATGATGCCAACTCAATTGTGGGAAACTACGATGAATCCAGGCACGCGCACCTTAAAGCGGGTAGAAATTGAGGATGCAGCAGAAGCGGATCGCGTCTTTACGGTGCTCATGGGCGATCGCGTCGGACCGCGCCGTGAATTCATCGAAACCTACGGTTCCCGCCTCAACCTCACCGATCTGGATATCTAACCACTTCCTTTTTCCAATAAATTGAAGTCAAGCAATGGGGGGCTTATTCCCATCAGCCCCTCCACTTCCATGAGAAACTGAGAAATTCTACTGAATCTTATCAAATAAGGTTAATTGACCGTAATAGAGTGATGCCCAAACTTTCTCAAGGCAAGCGAAAGAAAGCCTTCGGTGCGAGTATGCTCACAAGTTGATGTTAGAGTATGCGCTTTCCTTGTGTCTGACGAAATTCTTGAGCTGTGGCAAATAATGTATCAATTCAAACACATAACTATAATTTAAGCAAAAAATCTTAACCTCAGTTCTCATTAAATCAGTATATTCTAACAATTTGGAAAAGCTTTAACTCTTTTGTAAGAAACAACACACAGCCGTCAACTTTAAGGACAGGATAATTTAGCATGAGTAGCAATTTAGCCACCAAGCTGCGTGAGGGTACCAAAAAAGCTCACACGATGGCGGAAAATGTGGGGTTTGTCAAATGCTTTTTGAAAGGAGTCGTTGAGAAAACCTCGTACCGGAAGCTGGTATCAAACCTCTACTTCGTCTACTCGGCGATGGAAGAAGAGATGGATCGCCACAGCACACACCCAATTCTCTCCAAAATTTACTTCCCCCAGCTCAACCGGAAAAACAGCCTAGAGCAGGACTTGTACTTCTACTACGGTTCTAACTGGCGAGAGCAAGTAGCTCCTTCAAAAGCCGCTCAAGACTACGTGCAACAGATTCGGAACATATCTGCCACACAGCCAGAATTGTTAGTTGCCCACTCCTATACTCGTTACATCGGTGACTTATCCGGTGGACAGATTCTCAAAAAGATCGCTCAACGGGCTATGAATTTAGCGGAAGGGCAGGGCACCGCTTTCTATGAATTCCCAGAAATTCCGGATGAGAAAGCCTTTAAAGCGAACTATCGGCAAGCACTCAATGAGTTACCCATTGATGAGACCACAGCAGATCGGATTGTGGATGAAGCCAATGCTACCTTTGGCATGAACATGAAACTGTTCCAGGAGTTGGAAGGTAACCTGATCAAAGCCATTGGTCAGATGCTGTTTAACACCCTGACACGCCGTCGCACAGCCGGCAGTACGGAACTGGCAACCGCCGAATAGACAACCCGAATAGACAACCCTCACTATTGGCGTTGCTAATTTAAGGAATAATTAGGTACGGCAGCTAAGAGAAAGGAACGCTGAGACATTAGCCCCTGAGGTTGAGCAGCGGGACGCGCTCCACAAATCCTGGGAAAGCGCACTTCACTAACACTCTTGCTAGAGCTACATTGGCCTAATCATCCCTTAATTCAGTAACGCCTCAATTATTTAAAGCTCAAGAGTACTCACTGGGTGCTTTTTTGGGATGTACGCCTCTTGCCCCAAACTACCCCTTGTAAAGTGAAGTATTGTAATACCTCTTATTAAGGCCTCGCCAGCTTTGTGACTCTTCCCAACCCTCACAATCCGGCTTATGAGTATTAGCCGACAAGGAAGAGTGTCAGCGTGAGATTTGCAGAACGTAACAAATCTTTAACAAAAAAATTCAGCTTATTGAAATAATATTTTTATTGGTGTAATACGCGTCATACGAATTCGTATGACACTTTGAGAGGCCTCACAGAACGAAAAACGTGGGCTGGCAACCGCAGTCCTCTTGCTTCAGCCCACTTTCTTTCCTCCAAGCGTTATACCCACAAATCTTCATTGACCCATCTGCCCTAAATCGTTATGGAGCTTTATTCATGATCTAAACAATTTTTAAAATCACCCTAGAATTTACACACCTCTGAGGCAGGGCTGAAATCGGGCAAGCTTATAGTGATAACAAAATTTAAGTTACATGGTGTCACTGGCTGCCTGCAAAAGAGAGTCAGGCCATTTTCAGAGTTTTTTGGAGTGGCAATCCTCCCAGAAAGCTCTATCAAAATAGACAAGCAGACAGCCTCTAGTTGAAGAACAACTTTAATAACACATCGGCTTAAGACAAGCTTCGGTGGTTCATATAGTCAATAAGAAAATCCTAGTACCCCATTGGAGACGGCGGAACCTGGGTTTAAAGAAGGCTAAATAAAAAAAGTTTTCTACTTCAATGTGGAGCTTTACATGGCGAAAAAAAATCACCATGTCATAGTTTTTTTGTCTAAAAATTTTGTGTAAATTTGATACCTTTACGCTCAAGCTAAAGATTATTCAAGATTATCTTTACAATAAATTTATATAAAATCATTAAAATATAGAAAGATAATCATGACGCAATCCTTACAGCAAAAGGATTTTATGCCCAAAATAGTCTATATGTACTACTAGTTTAAATATTTTTATTTCAAAAATTGTTCGTAGGTACTGGATCTCTTTCCCAAAAAAATGCCATTATTAACCAAGTAAAGATATGTAGGATTTGATTGCGAAATTTCTGGAAAGTTTGGATTGCATCTATAAGGATGCCCAAATATGCAGTTTGCATCTATGATTAAGATGTAAATAAGTGTAACTGTTCTTAACAATTTAATTTCGCGATCGCAAAGTCTCCTGTCAGGGTTATCCCCCCTCGACTCGAATAACACTCTTGTCAACCTTTAGCTTCTTGGAGCAATTACTTATCATGTCTAAGATCGTCGAAGAAATCCGAACCGCTACCGCAACCGTTGATTTTCCACTTCCCTCCATCCGGAAAACTTGCATTTCGACTTTTGTCGGAAATGGCGGCAATATTCCTGATGGTTACGGCAGCTTTCAGGATGACATTGTCATTACAGAAAACTTCACTCTCACTTCAGTAAGTGTTGCGCTAGAAAACCTTGCCCACACATGGGTTGGCGACCTCACCGTGCGCTTGCGTCACTTGGAAAGTGATACGGTGGTTGAGCTGTTCCGCCGACCGGGTCAACCTTACTTCTCTTCCAGTGGCTATAGCAATGACCTCAAGGGCGACTACATCTTCAGCGATAACAACACCTGCAAATTTGATGTGGCAGCGGCAGAGAATCCTGTCATCCCAGGTGGCAACTACGCCCCCCTCCAATCTCTCTGTGCGTTTAACAATGTGTCATCCGCTGGTACTTGGCGACTCATCATCACCGATTGCTCTGCGGGTGACTCTGGCTCTCTTGGGTCTTGGAGTCTCAACTTGGAATAGGGATAAAGCGACTGAACTCTGAAGGACCCTGCTTTTTGAATAGAAGAGCAATCTCTCAGGGCTAGGAAGCTAATAGTTGAGTGTACGCACTAAGACTGACTGAAGCTCATAGCTCCAATTCAATATATCGGTTGACAACTCTCATATTTTCTGTGGGAGGGTATAAGAGTGTGTCTGAGGATGGGAAAAGGTCTGGTGAACGACCAACTCCTTATCCATCTCCAGGCATTGGGTTGCCGAGCCAATAGCAACCTGCGGGGCTGAGCTTGTCTGTTCTCAAATCCGTTGAATCGCTCATTAGAACGTAAACACAGAGGGGTTTAAGGGGAGATATCTTTATATTCTCCCCTGCTCCTAGTGCGAGTCCAGCATTAGCGAGCCTGAACAGGGCTTACGTCAGGCATAGCTAAAACTGCCAAGAGCAACACATAGTTACAGCCTCTTCCTTCTTTCTCAATCTTCCGAGGAGAGAAGGTTTTATATGTGCCCTAATTGAAAGCACCAGAGGGAATGAAGACAGATCAAACGACTTACCCAAAATAGGCATTAGCCGAGTTGATGGTGTTACCTCCAAACTTTTTCTCTTTACCTGTAATCCTGTATGCTGTTGCAACCCTGATAGCGTAGCTCATCACTACACAGATAAAACCAAAGCCTGTCAACCTAAAGCTTCTGGCGCATGAAACTATAATTTGAGCCAAGTAAGCGTCGAAGTCAAAATGCACCCAAACGAATGTCGTATTTAACCTGATCCCTTATTTAGGTAACTGTTCTTAAGGGATTATTATTCTACTATAATTCTTGTTATCAAAGCAATACAAAAGCAAGGGTTCGTTTTGAGTAGCATTACAAGAAATCAATATTTCGTGTAGAGAGAATAAAGCTTATGTCATAAGTTATGCCAGAAGGGAGTTTCTTCACAACCTCTTCACAGGCTTTGTCTACTTTAAGAAATAGAGTTTCGTGATACTTGTGCAACTAGCACACTGAATCGTAGTGCAAAGTGCTTGGTGAGGCATCCCTTTTTAAGGATTTCTTTCCCACACGATGTTAGTACTCCTATTACTTCGCAAAACTTACAGCTTTTTGGTTCACCAAGTCAGGACGTGGTAAAACATAAATATTTGGTTTGGCAACGTAGAATTTTACTGGCTGGTGTTGCTGGTGTGTGCAGTTCTCTGATTCATTTACTCATATCAATAAAAGCGCCCGCACAGCAAGCTGTTTTGCCATCACCTGTTGAGTCAATGCAGCACTCGCTTACCTTTTCCGTACCGTCGAGGTTTCGAGGCAGAATCATTAGGCAGGTAGCTTGGCGCAGTGAAGAGAAAGCGATCGCTCTTACCTTTGATGATGGTCCTTGGCCTAAGACTACGTCCCAAATCCTAGATATCCTTAAGGAAAATAATATTAAAGCAACGTTTTTCTTAATCGGTCACAATCTCAAAAACTTACCCCAGATTGGGCAACGAGTAGTAGCTGAAGGTCATGCGATCGGCAACCATACCTGGCATCACTGGCATCGCCCAATGGATGAGTTTACGGCTATGCGTGAAATTGAGGACACAGCTATGCTCCTTCAGAAAACAACCGGCGTTAAAACCGAGTTGTTTCGCCCCCCCAACGGCTTTCTCTATAATGGATTGGCTGACTATGCCCTTAAGCATAAAGATGTGGTTGTAACGTGGTCAGTTGATTCTGGCGACTGGCAAAAGGGTAGCCTGTCTGTGGAATGGTTGGTTAAGCGTGTTGTGGAGAAAGCTAAACCAGGAGCAATCATATTAATGCATGATGGCGGTGGCGATCGCTCAAGAACAGTGAAGGCATTACCAAAAATTATTAGCCAACTGATGCAGCGCGGTTACACATTCGTGACTGTGCCTGAAATGTTGCAGATAAAAGACAAAGAACTGACTAAAAAACCTAAAGCTTGATTTTCGCGATTGCCTCTAGCGGCGTTGATATTGTTCCAAAATGTCCTGGAGTCTGGTTGGTAATGCAAAATCTCCAAATTGATATGCCGAATTCGTGAACAGCGAAAATCTTGAACGTATCTCAGGGGCTAAAGTTGACCTAGGGCAGTAACGATAAGACTTTTGTTGAGAGAGTTCTGCGTGACGAACCAACAGTCACTCAAGCTATGTATGGAGGAGTCAAAGATGGATTCAACTTTAGCAATAGGGTTGAATATCTTCACCACACTGATCAGCTAAGAAACAAAGAGCGCGAAAACGTAAGCCGACCAATTGCTCGTAGAACGGATTCAGTTTGCACAAGGGAGGAATATGCCCGAGCTTACAACCAAATATCATAATATCGCGCTCAAATGGACACTGAGCTGGAATCAGCCTAGCCATAACTCGAGCCATTTCAGGGTCATTAACCTGGATTTGGTCGAGCCATTGGCGTAGTCGCTGCAATACATTGAATGAGAGCTTAGGCATTCGATTGCCTCTAGCAGATTGGAAATTTTCGTCACCATTGGTTACTAAGCCAGTTAGGGCGTTAGGCTCATGATTTGTGTATATAGCATTCATAGGTTTTCCCTCAGGTTGGGTCAATAATTTAACGGACTTGAGCGTCAATTTTAGTGAGCCAGTAGCTACCCAAAGAGATATAGCTTTAGGAGGCTAGTCCATCAACATCTAGTTAAGAGGAATGAGTACAAGAAATTGATTTATGTTTTCTTATTTTATATAAGAAAAAGCGAAGCTTGTACTTAGCTACTCCAAAAATTACTAATAGTCATCATATAAAGTAGCTATATCTACTGTCTGTTATTCCTGAGTAAAAATATCAGTACCCCAAGGGGTAACTTTTTGCTTTGCTAATTATTGCTGCTATGACTTGGGAGGGAGCGAGGCGAGCAATAAAACTAAGTTTTTTCACCTTTAGTCGCACTTGTTTTGTGTATATCAAATTACTTTTTTGCTTGATGTCAGAGTTAAATTTGACATAAAAAAGAGAGCAGGCTTCTGGCTTGCTCTACAAAAAAGTGATTCTTGCGGGGGTTGGGAGCTGGCCCAACCCATCGATTCCGATAAATTTTACTTCACGCTAACCTTTGCGCCTGCTTCTTCCAACTGCTTCTTGGCATCTTCAGCTGCATCCTTGGCAATCCCTTCTTTAACGGGTTTGGGCGCTGCTTCTACCAAATCTTTGGCTTCCTTCAGACCCAAGCCGGTTAGTGTCCGTACCACCTTCAGAATGGCAATCTTCTTATCAGCAGGAACGTCTTCGAGAATGACATCAAATTCAGTTTGTTCTTCGACTTCTTCAGCAGGAGCCGCTCCACCAGCACCCGGAGCCATCATCATCATGCCACCGACTGGGGCAGCGGCGCTCACGCCGAAGGTTTCTTCGATTTGCTTAACCAGCTCAGCGGCTTCGAGTAAGGTTAGGGATTTGAGTTTTTCGAGAATTTCATCGGTTGTAGCAGACATTGGTAAACTCCTTTGAGATTAGTTTTATCACTCGCCCACGCCAGTGGGCAATCTTAACATTGGGAACTCCCGATGTCCCCAATCACGGTTTTAGGCCGCTTCGCTATCGGAACTGCCTTTCTCTTTGTCCGCGATCGCCTGAAGGCATCGGCCCAGCGAAGCAGGAACCTCGTTAATACTGACAGCAACCTTAGTTGTCACCGCATTAATTGCCCCAGCAATTTGGGCAATCAACTGTTCCTTCGAGGGAAGGTCACCAATGGCCTTGACTTGAGCTTCGTTCAAGGCGCGGCCTTCCATCACACCGCCCCTGAGTTCGGTCTTCTTAGCGGCTTTCTGGAAGTCTTGGTAAGCCTTAATGGCACCGCCAATGTCGTCTTTGACCAGAATGAAAGCGGATGAACCGGAAAGAAATTCCGTTAGCGGTTGCCATTTGGCATCCTCCCCGATCGCACGCCGCATTAGCGTGTTCTTGGTCACCTTACAGACAGTGCCTGTTGGGCGCAGACGCCTGCGTAAGTCTGAGATTTCAGCAACAGTTAGCCCTTGGTAGTTGATCACAAAAGCTAGCTGAGACTCACTCAAGGTTTGCTTGAGTTCCGCTACAACTTCTTGTTTACTTTCAAGTGTTCTGCCCATCGTTCGTTCACCTCCTTGATCAAGTTGCAGGTTGAAGGTTAGTTACAGGTTGCAGGTAACGCGATTGCAGGTTTAAACAAGCATGAGCTTTCAACTTTCAACCTCCAAACCTTCAACGTTCTAGCCTTCAACCCTTGACCGAAACAAAACCCCGGACGCCATGCCGGGGTTTCACTTCGTATTTCGGACGCCACATCATTTCTATGAATGTTGGCGACACGAGAGATACTGAGCACATTGACCTCGGCAGGATATTAAGCCATTTGCACCTGCTGTCTTTGGCACAAGCCTGATTTAATTTTTTCGCCTGGAATTTTGAATCAGTCTAAACCTCAAATTTCAAGTTTAGGCCGCTTCACCGACCTTCATATCGCGCAGGGCGTTCACATCGACTTGAATCGATGGTCCCATTGTTGCAGATACATACACAGTACGCCAATAGCGACCCTTGGCTCCTGAAGGACGGTTGCGGTCAATTGTTTCCTGCAAGGCTTTGAGATTCACTAGCAGGTCTTCAGCGCTAAAGGATGCTTTACCAAACAAGACATGAACGATGCCAGTGCGGTCAGCCCTAAATTCTAGTTTACCAGCTTTGAATTCTTGAATCGCCTGGGCTAGATCGAAAGTGACGGTTCCACCTTTGGGAGAAGGCATCAGACCTCTTGGACCCAAAAGACGCCCTAATTTTGCCACTTGAGGCATCACATCTGGCGTGGCAATCAGGAGGTCAAAGTCCATCATGCCTTTTTGGATTTCGTCAATCAATTCCTCAGAACCGACCAAGTCAGCACCGGCATTACTTGCTTCCGTAACTTTTTCGCCTCTGGCAATCACCGCTACCCGCACGGTTTGACCTGTTCCTTTGGGTAGCGCTACGGTGGTCCGCAGTTGTTGGTCGGTGTACTTCGGGTCAATTCCCAAGCGGATATGTGCTTCCGCTGATTCCGGGAACTTGGCCGTCGCTGTTTCTTTTAAGAGATTAAGTGCTTCTAAGGGATCATAAGGTCGATCCTCGACCTTTTTTTGCAGTTCCTGTAGTCGGCGTGATAGCTTTCTCGTCATCTGTCTCTCCTGGGGTTACTAACGAAGCTAGCGCTTCTCCCCCGAATCGGGTTTACAACTAATTGTTTTGGCGTGAATTTTAAAGGGAGCGCATTAATCTGCGATCGCCACACCCATATTACGGGCAGTCCCTTCTACAATTTTCATTGCAGCCTCAATATCATTGGCATTGAGGTCGGGCATTTTCGTCTGAGCGATTTCTTGAAGTTGCGCCCGTGTAATTGTCCCAACCTTCTGTTTGTTGGGTTGACTCGCTCCTTTGGGAATTCCTGCTGCCTTTTGAATCAGCACCGATGCGGGTGGGGTTTTGAGAATAAACGTAAAGCTACGATCCTCAAAAACAGAAATTTCGACCGGCACGACCATTCCCGCTTGGTCAGCTGTTTTGGCGTTGTATTCCTTACAAAACGCCATAATGTTTACCCCGTGTTGACCCAATGCTGGGCCAACGGGCGGGGCAGGGTTGGCTTTCCCCGCTGGGAGAGCCAACTTTATCATTGCAACTACTTTTTTTGCCATTTCTAGCTAGTTTTTTGAACCTGGTTGAATTCCAATTCTACTGGTGTATCTCGCCCAAAAATCGAGAGTAACGCCTTCAGCTTGCTCCTTTCGGGGCTAACTTCAATCACCTCGCCTTCAAAATCTTTAAACGGACCCGAAAGCACCACGATTTTGTCTCCAACTGCCATATCAACTTTGACAACCGGCTCTTGCTCCTGGGCTTGCTTGAAGATCCGTTCGACTTCTCCGAGACTTAGTGGCACGGGTTTAACATGTCCCCGCCCCCGTCCGTAGCGACGTTTTTGTTCTGCCCCAACAAAATTAATCACATTTGGTGTGTTTTTGACAACCTGCCAGGTGTCATCATCCATCACCATTTGCACTAATACATAGCCAGGGAAGACTTTTTCTTCTGAGTGTTGCCGAGAACCATCCTTCCGGATTTTTACCGTCGGCGTCTGCGGAATCTGCACTCTTAAAATTCGGTCAGCCACATCCAGGGTTTGAATGCGCTGTTCCAAGTTGGTCTTGACGCGCTTCTCACAGCCAGAGGCGACCTGAACCGCATACCAGTTGGCGGTTTCACTTTGTTCTGGTTGTTGGTTTGAATCGTTTGATTCGTCTGCCGCAAAACTCATCAGAATACCTGTTTTGATACCCATACAAAGAGACCATCCACCAGATAAATTAAGGTGGCGCTTAGGACTACCATCAGTAGTACAGCTGCTGATTCGCTAATTAACTGCTGCCGACTCGGCCAAACAACTTTACCGAGTTCTTCTTTGGTGTCATCAAAGAACGTTTTTACGTTAAACCCGGATTCAGTCTCTTGAGTTTCTGATTCAGTTTTCGTTTTCTTTGCCACAACCTTAGGTCTCCCCGTCACTCGATATTTCGATGCAAGATGTTTGGATTTATCTGCCCACTCAGTTGTTACTTTGTGGGGGGGCAGGGTGTTTGCCCGGAGAAACCCAATTCCCAAGCCTCCGTTAGCACCGCTTTCAGGTATCTCATCAGGAGATACTTTGCAGCTACTTCCACAACAAGTCTACCTGAATTTTTTTGACTTTTCTGGGAGAAGAGCAGCCAAAATACTGGCTTCAGGCAGAAGCGAAACGTTGTCTTTCTACATTGTATTTATTTTAGAGCGCGCCCTGGAGGACTTGAACCCCCGACATCAGGTTTTGGAGACCTGCGTTCTACCAACTGAACTAAGAGCGCACGGGTGATTGGGGTAGTAATCATAAACCCCTCACTTTATTTAGTTTAGCGCATTAAGGGCGTCAACATAAAGTCAATGCCATGCGAATTTAAGTTAAATTCCCCGATCAAAACGTTGTTTGATGCGAGTGGCTTTACCCACGCGATCGCGCAGATAGAACAACTTCGCCCGACGCACCTTACCTCGACGGACAATTTTGATGCTCTCGACTCGGGGAGAATGGATTAAAAAAACCCGCTCTACGCCCACGCCCTGGAAAACTCGTCGTACTGTTATCGTTTCATTGATGCCACCGTTGCGCATGGCAATGACTGTACCTTCGTAAGGCTGTACCCGTTCTTTGCCACCTTCTCGGATGCGTACCCCAACCCGAACGGTGTCGCCGACATGAATCACCGGAAGATTTGATTTAAGCTGCTCCGCTTCTATGGAGCGGATAATCTCTTGAGCCTTCATGTTTTTCTTATAAAAGTCACAATCTATAATATTAGCCTGTCTAATCATCAGGTGTCTAGATATTAGCGCTAATTTCCCTGGTGTTTACTTCCTCTATAGGAAAAATCTTGTTAAAAAAAATCCCATCACCTTTAAGGGATGGGATGGTTTTTGCCTTACTCAGCTGGTTAGCCAAGTGTGAAGCATTTAGGGATACTGATGAAGAAAAAAAGAAAGCTGCGTGAAGCGTTCGAGTAGCGTTCCCGAAGGGTAGCTATCCCGCAGGGAATCGCTCTCTACATGACTATCTCTTCACCTAGTTCAGCGGAAACGAGACTAAAAGCTAAATGTGGTTCGGATCGTACCAATCAATATGTCATCGTTGCGGCTATCATGACCCGGTGCAGTCAGCCAGATCACGCCCGGAGTGATGAGAATATTGTTGGATAGCTTGAACTTATAGAAGCCTTCAAGATGGAGACTGGTATCGCGATCGCGACGGCTACCTGCTTGTAAGCCAGTAATTTGGTTGGCGAAAGCTAAACTACTTGTACCCGTCAACTTTGGTTCCATACCCACCACAAAGCCGAGGGAACTGCCTTTTGAGCCAAAGTCGTTGATAGAGAGTGTGCCACCATACGACCAGATATCAGCATCACCAAGACCAATGGCTCTCGCAGCAGTATAGTTACCCCAGCCACTCAGAACAAGTTGTGGCGTGAAGGCGAAGGTCGCTTCAAGTCCGTAAGAGTTGCCGACAAGAGGTTTTCCTGTTTGAATCTGAGATGCAATACTCCCTTCGGCATGACGCAGGTTGGAGCGATCATATAAATGAACGTAGGTACCAGCTACGCGGAATTTTTGGGTAGGCTGAAACGTGACTTGACCAAGAGCAAGGAAGTTGCCATCAAAAAGACCAAACTTCTCGTCGGGAACGTTACCATTTTCCGCTAAGTAACCCAAGTCTACTCGGATAGGGCTTTTTCCA
>NZ_DATNPA010000465.1:0-11440 GCF_036703385.1 Allocoleopsis sp.
GCCCCCAGCCTTTATCTGGCAGAGTTTCTAGCAGAAAGTATTCCACTCGCGATCGCGACAGGTTCAGAAAAAGCCCGTTCTGAGCTAATTATTAGTCCAATTCTATTTGAAGTCCGCAAAATCTTAAATCGGCGCATTAGCTTCTTCTCTGGTGAAGACTTCACCGTAGACGTACAAGCTGGATTGAGCGGTGTCTGTGACTTTTTAATCAGCCGTTCTCCCGAACAATTGTTTATTGAAGCACCTGTAATTGTTATCGTTGAAGCCAAGAAACAAAATCTCAAGGGAGGCTGGGGACAGTGCATCGCCGAAATGGTTGCTGCCCAAAGGTTCAACGCCGCCAAAGAGCAACCCATCTCCACTATTTACGGAAGTGTGACTAGTGGGAATTTGTGGACATTCCTCAAGCTAGAGGCACAAACTGTAACTATTGATCTAACCGAGTATCTGATTCCTCCTGTAGAAGAATTGCTGGGTATGCTGGTGTGGTTGGCGAAAGAAGTATAGAAATGCTATGCCTAATCACAACAGCACAGCATCGGGTTGAGGTTCGTTCTCTTGTTCAGTGCGATCGCCTTTGCTGGTATCGGAGGCGATCGCTATTATCCTTCTCAGTCCGACTTCTGTGCATCAGTGAAGCTAGGTAATTCATCTAAGGAACATTGCTAGATTGCTAGCCATTCTAGATTAAAGGTTCAGTTTCCTTGTTCTTGTCCTTGCGCTAGCTCATCTAGTGTGAAATTTAGAAGATCACACAACGCTTTCATCTGGACTGGATAGAGTTTAGGGGTGTGCCTACCCGTTTCCCAGTTGATTACTGTAGACTCTACAACGTCACAGGCTTTTGCCACTTGTAAGCGAGTCAAACCAAGACTTTCACGTCGTTCTCGTAGTTTTTGCCCTAGCGTCATTCTCCATCCCGTCAGCGTTTTCAGTAAATCAACTATAGATAGTTGACTATAGGTAGTTAATGCCTTAGTGTAGGTATACGTGCAAAATCGCACGACAGTCGGAAGCCAGTCCCCGCCCTAGACAAGCACTGGACTGGCTCTGGCTCCACTTACACATGGAGACTAATTAATTATGCCTTACAAAGAACGACTTAACCCTTGGATGGTAGTTCGCTTGCTTCCCAACATGCAGCGACTAACTGTTGGTCAATTCCGCAGTCGCTCCGATGCAGACGGTCATTTACAGATTCTCCGTCGCCTGATTCCTAACGCTAAATATGTGGTGATGTTTAATTCTGAAGTGCTACAGCCGCAGCAAGCTGACACTCACTACAGAACATCAGGTCGGTAAATCTGAGAACCCCTCCCCAACATTCCCCGACACGGGGAGGGAACGTGATGTTTCTGTTTCTGGTTGATTCCTGTCTCTAGCTTCCGACAATCTGAGTTTTGCTCGCCAGAGCCGATAAGTTGGAGTGAGCGAAAATGGCGACTTGAATGCGATCGCGCAAATTCAGCCGACTCAAAATATTGGTAATATGGTTTTTTACAGTCTTTTCAGAAATGTAAAGCGCTTCAGCAATTTCTCGGTTGTTCGCTCCTGTGGCAATTAACCGCACAATTTCCTGCTCTCTAGGGGTCAATTTATTCCAGTCCAGCGAGGAACTCGAACTCGGTGCGGGGATTTGAGCCATAATTTTCTTACCCAGTCCAGGCCCTAAATGAGTGTAGCCCCTATATACCGCTTTAATCGCCAAGGCTAACTCTTCAGGTGGCGTATTTTTGAGCAAATAGCCAGCTGCACCGTATCTAAGCGCCTGCGCTACATATTCATCATCATCATCAACACTTAAAACTAGCACTTTTGTCTGTTCAAAGCGCTGGCAAATTTCCCTCGTCGCTGCCACACCATCCATAACTGGCATCTGAATATCCATCAGCACAACATCGGGATGCAGCGCTTCTACCTGACGGATGGCTGCCTCTCCCTCCGAAGCTTCTCCCACCACTTGCAAAACATCCTCATTCGCTAACAATAACTTCAATGCTTGGCGAATCAGAGGTTGGTCATCTACTATCAGAACGCGAATCGTCATGGGAAATGCTTATAGCCTTAGATAAGGGAAACATTAAAATTTCGCTCCTAATTTGTGCAGACTGGAGTGAGAAAATGGACTTTTTTCCTAACCCTATCTGTTTCCAGTAGGCAATGCAAGAACTAAGCGTCCTACTTTAAACTAGGACTCAAGTCCTAGAGCAAATTGGGACTCTCACCTCATGCCAGATCCTTGTGTCAGCTCTACGATCAACGTATAGAACATAAACCGATTGTATCATGAGCAAAATTCTAGTCGTAGAAGACAGCCGCACACAAAGGTACATGGTTACCAACTTATTGACAGCCAGTCAGTTTACAGTAACTGCCGCCAAGGATGGAATTGAAGCTTTAGAACAAATTCGTCAGGCTTGCCCTGATGTCGTTGTCTTGGATGTCATTATGCCTCATCTCAATGGCTACGAAGTTTGTCGCCGCCTCAAATCTAACCCAGCAACCAAGAATATTCCTGTCATTATGTGTTCTTTAAAATGTACCAACGCTGACCGCTATTGGGCCTTTAAACAAGGTGCCGATGCTTATGTGAGCAAGCCTTTCCAACCTAAAGAATTGGTTGAAACAGTTAAACAGTTGTTAAATTCATAAGAAATTGAATACCGTGCCTAATTGAGGTCATTTCTGTCTAAAATCTCCAACCGAATTTCCCCGTAGATATGAGAGTGGTAAAGCCAAGAATAAAAAAATAATAATATTGAGTGTTTAGGATATGGCTGCTTCTACACTTGCTCGTTCCAGCTTGAAAGGCTTTCCATAAAATTTTAGCTTCCCGAAGAATGTAATGGCAAGCTTAGATTCTACTCAGGAACAGAGATTAGTATTGACAGGCTTGGTGTAATGAGTGGTTGAGCAGAAATTACAGAACAGGCTTAGGTTTAAACCAAAATACTCTCCAGATTTTTAGAGTTTAGACTAACAATTTTATTCTTCTAGCACCCCGTCTTTACATACAAAATCTTATCCTCATGAGAACTAGCCTAAACTCCGGAATATTGGATTAAAAACCCAAAAATTTCTTGAGAGTTTTTTCAATTTCCTCCTTGGTGGGTTGAGATTGTGATTCTGGTTTTTGAGATTCAGGGTTTGCTAAGGGTCTGGAACTACCCAAGAAATCCTTTATGTTTGGTTGTTTACTCATTTGATATCCTTGCCTAACTCTGAGAATATACTTCTCTCATTGTTAGAATTTGCTCGATGTGGAGTTGTGAGTTTAATCTATCTTTTAGGTGATTCAGCTCACAAAGCAAGCTATTTAATCGATTCTTTATTCAATTGCAGAAATGCTTTATGAGTTCTTTATAGAACTAACCCATTTCTAAGAGATTACACTTATTTTATCACTCTCACTAGAGAATATTTCAAAAATCAACATTGGGAAATATTCTCTGCCAAAATTCTATCAAAGAGGTGATTCCGAGCTGCTTGAAGAGGAAAGCGATCGCGTGTCTAGAAGCTCGACTTGGCAGAGATGCTCTAAATGTCAAGGATTACCAAGGCTGTCCAACCATCATCTGTTTTTTCCACTTGGAAACGGTGTAAGGTAACTGCTTTGACATCTACTCGTTGCTCGTGCCGATCGCAGTCTAGCATTTCTCCCTGAGTCACGGCGGTGAGATGATATTCTCCATTCTTCTGTTCGATGTGAACTTGCTGCGCTCGAAGCAGAAGTAGCTCACTGTCTTTGTAGTAGACAAATTCTTGCAGAAAGTTGAACAGCAACATGTCCAACTCGTCATTCTGCAAGCTGAAGGTTCGTGTTTCCTTGAGTGCGATCGCCTCTGGATTATCAATCATCGCGTTGAGCGTGGCATCCCCAGCCGCGATGAAAAGCGCCTCCAGGTTTTCTCCCCAAGCTCGAAACGCAATATCTGCGATCGCAATATCTTCCAGGAATTCGTAAGACATAATCCTAACTGCTACTAAAATAAGGCGGGAGCGCTCAGGTTGCGGACAATTATGGCAAAACTATCATCAAATTTTTCTTTTGCTGCATAAAATTCAGGAACCTGCCAATCAGGAGGCTGTAGTTGCTCTAGCTGATTCTGATTGAGGTAAACAGGATAACGAACTTCAATTTGGAGTGTTTCGACACCTGGCATTTTACTATAGTGTCTGGTGATGTATCCTCCCGTAAATTGTTTGTTTCTGACTACGTGATATCCCTGGCTTAAAAAGCTTTTTTCTACAGATGAAATGAATAATTCTGAGCAACTGCTATCTTTGGCATTCCCCAAGTCAATGTCTTCAGTGATGAGTCCAAAGAAGCTATGTAAATCTAAAAGGTAAACTTTTCCAAATTTGTCAACTTTATCTTGAAGAATCCCTCTTAATTTCTCGTGGTAGGGAACATAGTATTTTTGCATACGTTCCTGTAAGTGTTCGCTGCTTGGCTGAGTTTGGTAAATGGGTTTTCCGAAAGCTGTTTTCTCAGGAATGACCGAAGTCCAAAAGTTACCAAATATCGGCTCCTTAACCTCTCGATTGAGATCGACCACGTATCTACTATGCGTAGCTTGAATGACTGTAATTCCTAAATCAGGAAGAGATTGATAGAGTCGATCAAGATGCCAGTCACTATTGGGTAAAGCCTGAAGATGCTCGCTTGTAAACTGTTCGGCAATGTCGTCAGGAACAAATAGACCGCTATGAGGGAGATTAGCCACTAGCGGTACTGCCGAACCTTTTGGTATATGGACATTAAATAGATCCATCAGTTAATCCGATCGCTTAGACATAAGGCTATTGCTCACACAAGTTTAATCGACCAAGAATTTCTTCTTTGCGTTGACTTACCTGTTTACCAATAAAAACCAGCTCTGTTCCCTCTTGTTCAAAAGGCTCAAAATCCCACCGTCCAGCAACAAAGTTAAACAGATAAATCCCTTCAGGAAATCGGATAAACCCTTTGGCCCGGTAAACATCTGCTCCCGCCAGGGTGTCAGCAAATTCCTCAAAGCACTGACGATCAAAAGTAGCACTCGAAGTATAGCTAAAAGATTCAAATTCCGGCTGATGAACGTGGTGAGGTTGCGCTTCCACCCGCTCTCTGGTAATCCCAAACAGCAAGTCTGTATCCACTTTACCCCGTTGAGTATGTAGAATTGAAGCAACTGCGTTCAAGGAATGCAACTTTTGTGCGATCGCGTTTAACTCGCTTTCTGAGACTAGATCGACTTTGTTCAGGATAAGGGTATCTGCGGCTTCGATTTGCATCCGCATTGTGTGTCCCACAGACGGATACTTCACCATCGCATCCGCATCAATCAGCGTAACAACTCCATCCAAGCGCACGTTTGGTAAGCTCTCTTGAATATCGAATGCAAGTGCATCGGGTTCTGCCACTCCAGTTGTCTCCACCACAATATGATCTGGGTCAACGGTATCAATAATTTCATTGACAGCCGCTTCAAACTCACCTACCAGGGAACAACAAACGCACCCTCCACCGAGGTCTGCCATCTCAACGTTTTTCCCTTGAATAATTTTGGCATCGATTGAAATTTCACCAAATTCGTTCATCAGAATCGCGATTTTTCGGGAAACTGTATCGATGATGTGACGCAGCAGAGTTGTCTTGCCGCTGCCTAGCGGGCCTGTAATAACTGTAATAGGCGTGCGTGTCTGCATACATCAATTATCCCTTGTATGAACATGATGAAACAAATACCAGCAAGAATACATCTACTTCCAGCTAAAGGCTCCCCCTACGTCGCTGTAATAAGACGAAAGCCGTCAAAAGTTTTCCGCATCATTCGTTGGAATACAGAAGATGACCACCTAGAATATAGTTCTTGGTTTTACGGTAAGTTATATCCCAAACGATGTGATATCTCTTTCGATGGAAAATGGATGGTTTATTTGGCTATGGGGAAAAAGGGTCAAAGCTGGAATGGAGTTTGCCTGCTGCCTTGCTTAAAAACCTGCTTGGAGGGAGAAAGTTGGGGAACTTACTTTGGAGGAGGCTATTGGAAAAACGAAAAAGAACTGTTATTGAATGGTTGGGGAAAGCTTAAAGGAATTATTCCCTTTAGGCTGGGACAGTTAAATGTAAATGCTCAGTTTGGAAAAGAAGATTTAAGTGTACTGTATCCCCGCTTAGAGCGAGATGGATGGACTAGAGCCGGAGACAATTACGGCAATAATGTGAAAGTTAAGAATTCTAAAATATATATGGTCAAATGCGAAAATGACGATGGTTGGTATTGGCAGCCGACTGGGGAGCATCCCACACTCAGAATGCATTACAGAGGCTATTTACAACATGGATACACGTTTGAGTTCAGTCTAGATGAGTATCCCGATCTTCTGGATGCTACAGTTGACTGGGCAACTTGGGATTTTTTAGGTAACTTAGTCTTGGCCCAACAAGGGAAGCTGTATAAATACAAGCTTGATGATTTCAAAAGCAAGCAGCCTAGCTTCTGTAAAGATTTGGAGTTTCTAGAGCCACCTCAAAAGCCCAAATTTTGATACAAAAATGAGCGATTTATCCCTTCACATTTCCAATTGGAGTCAACCGCACAACCCGCTTGCTAATTCCTGCTAACTCAGCCGCTTCAATCACATCATCAACATTTTTGTAGGCACCACCGGCTTCTTCCGCCAATCCCGGTTTAGAGGTACTGCGGACATAGATGCCTTTTTTGAGCATGTCCTGCTGGAGTTGCTCTCCACGCCAGGTTTTTCGTGCTTTTGTCCGACTCATAGTGCGTCCGCTACCGTGCGCTGTGCTGAAGAAAGTCTGAGCGCCACTGGGTACACCCGCCAGCAAATAAGACCCAGTTTCCATGCTGCCACCAATGATAATCGGCTGACCAAATGCCTGGTAACGCTCTGGAACATCCTCCATACCTGGGCCAAAAGCGCGAGTTGCGCCTTTGCGGTGGACTAGGAGCGATCGCTCTTTTCCATCTACAATATGACGCTCTAGCTTTGCCGTATTATGGGCGACATCATAGACCATGTGCAGACCCAAGTCTTCCGCAGAGCTGCCGAAAATCTCCGAAAACACCTCACGAATGCGGTGCAAAATAACTTGACGATTGACAAACGACATATTGATGCCGCATTTCATTGCCGCAAAATAGGCTTGTCCCTCCGGTGAGTTGAAAGGAGCGCAAGCGAGTTCCCGGTCTAAAATTTTGATGCCATACTTGCTCTCCATAACTTTTAGAAAGACTTGCAGATAGTCAGTTGCCACCTGATGACCAAATCCCCGACTTCCACAGTGAAACATCACGACTACCTGATCGGGGCGAATAATGCCAAAAATTTTGGCTAAATCCCGGTCAAATATGTTCTCTTTTCGAGCAACTTGAATTTCTAGGTAGTGATTGCCAGACCCCAAGGTTCCAATTTGGTTGAAACCGCGATCGATCGCCTTTTCGCTAATCTTTGAAGAATCAGCACCCTTCATGCAGCCGTTTTCTTCAATCAGCTCCAAATCTTTTTCCCAGCCATAGCCATTGGCGATGCACCAACGCGCACCTTGCTCAACAACTTGGCGAAAATCATTCCGGGATAGCTTAACAAAGCCAGTACTTCCCACCCCAGCCGGAACTCTTTGGTAGAGTGTATCGACCAGCTTTTTGATATGGGGTTTTACGTCCTTATAGGTCAGGTTCGTGACTACCAAACGCATCCCGCAATTAATATCGAAACCAATGCCGCCAGGGGAGATAACACCCCCTTCCTCGACATCCATCGCGGCTACTCCACCAATGGGAAAACCATAACCAAAGTGCCCATCCGGCATACACAAAGCGTACTTGGTTATTCCTGGAAGCGTGGCGACGTTAGTCACTTGGTCATAAACGCCTTCGTCCATTTCCCGGATTAACTTCTGTGTGCCATAAATCCGGGCAGGAACTCGCATTCCATCCTTATAGGAAACTGGAATTTCCCAGATTGTATCAGAAATTTGTTTCAAAACTTCCATCATAGTTATCTCGCCCTTGAGTTAAATGTCACTGACTTAAGAACTTTCCTCACTCACCAACCAATCTCTTGTGCAGGGGGTCTCTAGGTAGGCACTCCGTCCCCCAGTGGGGGGTTTGGGGGGAACCCCCCCAATCTGGGTTTTTCTCAAAGAACGACTACTTTTTGCTTAAGTCAGTGATATTCCCCTTGAGTTGGTGAGTACGTTACGTGCTTTGAGAATGAGCACACAGCTTGGCCCATGCGTAATTTCGCTATTCATTACCATTTGAACGGCTGTCTCGAAAGGAATACGAACAGCTTTTATCGTTTCCGTTCCTTCTTGATGAGCCTCTTGGAATGTCAACTGCTTGGCCAAAAATAAATGCACAGGACAGTGAATAATAGATGTATCTAAATCAAAAACGCCTAGCTTACTCCATTCGTCGGCTTGGATGCCAAGCTCTTCTTGAATTTCCCGTTGTGCTGCTTCAAAGGGAGGTTCATTGTCCTCCAGTGAACCGGACACGACTTCGATAGTCTCTTGACCAAGAGCATATCGAAATTGCTGAGCCAGATATACTCTGTGTTCGCTATCTATCGGCAGAATAGCAACAGCAGGCTTCAGGGTGACAGTAGAATATGTACCTGGTTGTCCGTCAGGTTGAAGAACTTTGTCTTCACGGATATTGATAAATGAATTGTGGTATTTAAAATCCCTTTCTTGGATTGTCCAAGGGCCATATTTTTGTACCATAATCAGTCGCTTACTATGAAGATTGAGATTTTTAATGAGTACCTTTGACCTATCCGGTTATCTCACTAGTGCAAGAAGGTAGAAGGCAGGAGGCAAAAAGCAGAAGGAATAAGGCTTCTACAGTAAACTTTTTAACCTTTTTCAACTGGATAGTTATTTCCGCCGTGCTGTACTAAAGAAAGTGGTATTACAACTTAATTTGCTAAGGGTGATTGCTCGTAGTGCGCCAACAAGTCAGCTGGGTCGTCATAGATGGCAAGCGCGCCTGCAAGTTGAGTATCATCGAAGCCACCACAGCGTAAGGCAATCACACCAACCTCCGCCCCTTTTGCTGATTCAATATCGTAGGGTGTGTCACCAAGCATGACAACCTGGGATGGCTCTAGCTGGATTTTGTTTAATGCTGCTTCTACAATGTCTGGTGCTGGTTTAGAGGCGTCAGCGTCATTAGAGGATGTTGTTTCTACATCTTTAAGCAATTCATCAACCTGTGCAGCTTTGAGCAAAACTTTTAGTTCTTCACTAGTCGCTGAACTAGCAATGATCAGCTTTAAACCAGCCTGCTGCATATGTGATATTAATTCTCGCGCACCTTTAGTTGCAGCTAAGGTTGGGCCGTAGTGGTTGATGATTAGTTCTTTGCGCCGTTTAGAAATTACTTTACCGTCGCCTTCCTCATCTGTAAGTCCTGGAATTATTTTAGGCATAAGCTGATCACCACCCATACCAATCAGCGATCGCACTTTATCAAAAGGCACATCGTAACCTGATTCGGCAAATGCATCAACCCAAGCTTGAGCGTGAGCATCATTGCTCAAAACAAGCGTGCCATCTACATCCAAAATGATTCCTTGCAATGCCATTCTCTAATCTCCCAGAGGATTGTGCTAGCTGTCAAAACTGAAAAGTTCAGATGTTGGTATGTAGAGAATATCCAACTTAACTCTGATTTTTAGGACTTTAATCAGAGCATATATCTGCCCAGTTCATGACTTAGTGAAGTAACTTAATAGATCATCAATCATGCTAGAAACTAGGACAGCGTCTTTTATCCATCTAAAGAGGTGGATTAGTCAAATCTTTATTTAATGATGAATTCAGAGATGAATGTCACTGACATAAGAGCCTGGAAATAAATTTCAGGCTCAAAACTTAAGTAAGCTAAAGCTTACTAAATCAGCATTTCAACCCGTTTTAACGGGTTTAAGCTTTTAGCCCGTTCGCGTAGCGTTCTCCGTTCCCCGAAGGGGTTCCCGAAGGGTAGGAGTACTTTAGTTCAGGGCTTAAGTCAGTGCCATTCATTCAAAGATAATAATTAAAAAGAAACAGCTCTATCTTGTTCAAATCCAGCCGCATTTTTGTGTCCGCCGCCACCAAATTGCTTAGCGATCGCGCTAACATCAAAATCGCCGATGCTGCGTAATCCCCAGCGGGTCTTCCCATCTTCATCTGACCGCCCAATCGCACTGAAAGGAGCTTCAGGGAAAAGCTGACATAGGTAATGCCCTATATCAGAGGTCAAGCCGGGTTTAGAAGTCTCAACGGTGGGGACTTTATATCCCCCTATCTCTGTCCAAGTGTAGGTAGACGCGATCGCCTCCACATCGCGTTGTCGTTTCTCCAGAATCGGAGTGCCCATCATCTTCGCTAGAGAGAGGAAGTCATCAGGGGATAGATGAGCTAAAGTATCCCAGACCTCAAACTCCTGCTTGAAAGACCTCAGCATCACAAAAACCTCATCAGAAAGGCTCAGTTTCTTCCTCCATAAGTCCCTGTCTTGCACATATTGAATAAGGGTAGGGATTGGCTCGTTGGGGTGCCAATATTCCCAAGCTAAGACTGCCCCTGATTTATTCATGTTGAAGGTCGCAAACGACAGGCCGAGGAGGGCTTCTTGGGCTGTTTTGTGATGATCTAAAATGAGAATTTCACGGGCTACTTTTTCCCAGGCAAGCAGGATTTCCCTAGGATACGAGAAATCCACGATGTAAATGCGATCGCCCTGATTAATGGTCGGTGGCTCTTCCCCGTAGCTTACCCCAATGTACTCCGCACTATCCCCTAAGACAGTCCAAGCACAATAGGCGGCAGCAAAGCCATCATTACAACCATCGTGATAGAGGATTTTGGTTTCCATCAGGCTCTCATCCATGCTCCACCGATATTTGATGTTCTTTTATATTCAAGCGCCGTCAAGAGAATTACACCTTCATCCTAAGGGGAATGGCACTGACTTAAGGGAAAAGTGATCGTTTCTTAGGAAAACCCAGATTGGGGGGAAACCCCCCAAACCCCCACTGGGGGACGGAGTGCCTACCTAGAGACCCCCTGCACAAGGGTTGGTTGGTGAGCTATGAGAGTTCTTAAGTCAGTGACATTCGGCTTAGGGCAGATTGGCAAGCTGGTTATTTATTTTTGGTGCGCTGCACTAGTGACCAGGAACCTTCAGTCTTTAGAGAATTTCGACAATGCCCTGCCGACCATCAATTCGCACCCGCTGACCATCGCGTAACACTTGAGTGGCGTTGTGAATATCCATCACCGCTGGAATGCCATACTCACGCGCCACGATCGCACCGTGGGAAAGTCGCCCCCCCACTTCGGCAATCAGACCCCCTGCTCGCGCCAACAGAGGTGCCCAACCCGAATCCGTGTAAGGTACAACAAGAATGGTTTGTTGGTCAATATCGGAAGCGGCTTGTA
>NZ_DATNPA010000466.1:0-9489 GCF_036703385.1 Allocoleopsis sp.
TATTTATACGTCTTAATTTTGGGGAGCGTAGCAGGTGTTAACCCTGACCTCTTTTTGTAAGAGGAAATCAACGGTTGTTCAGTACAGATTAGATAGTACTCTGTACTAATTACCAGTTGAGCTACGCTTCCCTTCAAGACATCTGTGCCTATGGCTGTCAGCACAGATTGATGAATTAAATGGGTGCTTTCTTATTCAGTTTTCAAGGTTCAGTAAAATGACTTAGATTATTTAGAGAAAGAACCGACGTTCTAGTTGATATATCTGTCTGATATTGTGATAGCGAACGTTGGTTTGTATTTGGTTGATGTGTTCAGATGACCGTTGTTCTCGCTCTCTTTCAGGTTTTCGGAAAGGAGGCTGATTCGGTCTTGTGTTTGAATCCCCATTTGGTCTATGTTGACCGGGGAATCGAATCAGTAGTAACAACATTGTGATTTGGAGTTGGAGTTTTTAGCTCCGTTCTTTGCTTCACTACATTTATACTACATTTATACTACATAGAGTGTCAAGGGCTTGGAGAAACTTTTTTTGGATGTTGTCAATGCCTTGCAGCTACTAGAATTGAGCGAGAGAAGCTAAGGAAGAGTCGATATATAGCGGTTCTCAGTTGAATGCGGTACACTTTGACCTCTCTCTTACAAGGAGAGAGGCTTTGATTCTTACTCCCCTTCCCTTGTAGGGAAGGGGTTGGGGGTTAGGTTACTCGCTCTGTACTTCACGCAACTGAGAAACGCTATATATAGTGAAAACTTTTTTCCTTTAGCCTTCTGTAAGAGTGCCTCTCATACAGTCGCAGGAAAGAGGAGGTCGCACGGGGATGCTACCTCACACCATTTAATAGGCCGCTGATTAAGGTTGCTGTGCGAGTTATGGCAGACAGCTAGTCCGGATTTGAGACTCTTCCCAGAGCTTGATCAGGAAGAATTCAACGGCGTAATTCAGAGATGTTACAAAGACGCCTTCAGCACTATCTACGTCTGAAGTCATCCAAGTTCCCTTGAGGCTGACTTCGATGTATTCGGCATCGCACAGTGAAAGCGCGATCGCATCTTCTCCTTCCTCATGCCGTTCCAGATGACGCAGCTGTGGCATATCTGCTGGCAGCAGAAACGATGCCGTGCTAGGTTCGACGCAAAGATGGGTACCCGCTCTCAGCGCCAGAATCACTCGTGCCGTGACCCACTCCTCAAGGGGTTGAGCCAGACGCTCTAAGTAAAAGCCGTTTTCGGTATAAGTGAGTTTCAGCATCAGCTATATCTCCTGCCTCTCCAGGTTTACTTGCTGTTCACGCCAGAACTGCTCCGAGAAGGCAACAGTTGGGTGCATTGGCGCTTTGGGCTGGGTGCGTAGTGTCATTCCCGCTTGCTGGGGAGTGCGATCGCCTTTTCGGCTGTTACACCGTTCGCAAGCTATAACTACGTTGTCCCAAGTGTGTTTTCCGCCTTTTGACCGGGGAATTACGTGATCGAGTGTTAAGTGTTTGGTACTGCCGCAGTATTGGCAGGTGTGCTTGTCTCGTCTTAAGACTTCCCGCCGATTCACGGGAGGCACTCTCCAAACCCGCTCTCTATCTGTAATCGTCAAACGAATGTGTTCGGGTACCAACAGCACCACACTCGGTGAATGCACGGCAATACCCTTACCACTCGTAAAATCTAGAGGTTCTGCTTTCCCCGTTACGAGGAGAGCGATCGCTCGCTTAATGTTGACTCGACTGACTGGCAGATAGTTCTTCGAGAACACCACCACAGATTGCCTTAACACTTCAGTTGCGATCGTCACGGTTTGCCTCCTCATAGTTAAAACCCCCGCCTCTTTTATTCAGGAGCGGGGGTTAGGTGAAAACGTTTACAGTCTTCTTGTCCTATGTTGGTACGGCGCTTCTTCGCCTGTACCTCCCGCTGCTTGTATCTCGTTGTGGAAAGACGCTATTGCGTCCCGCTTCGCTATCGACACCCAGGAAATTCCCGGCGTCTTTATTAAATTGATTTCCAATCTCTGCTGTATGTTCTTCTATTGAGCTATACCTACCCTCATACCAAAAATCCACCCGCGATGCCGCTAAGTGCCAACCTCGTAGGGCAGCAGCATTAGGGCATGGGGTGGAAATAGATAAATGAAGGCTCACAGAATGGTGAATTGGTAAAGATCGATTTGAAAGCTGACTTTTACATACTACACTGGTATTACAAACATGTCCATATCTTTGGAGGAAAAAAAACAATGATGCGTACACTAACCAGAACAGCAACCACTGACATGGAAGTTACTAGCATCCGTTTAGAGAGAGAATTAAAAGAGAAACTCAAAGAACTCTCAGGCAATCAGGGATATCAAGCCCTGATTCGAGACGTACTCTGGAACTATGTGCAGCAGAAATCCGGTGATTATCGCCCCGAATTTTCCCAGTCTGATATCCGAGCCAGTATAGAAGCTATAGCTCAACAAGAAGAACGCTGCGTACTCACGGGCAAGTTTATTCGACCGGACGAGCGGATGTTATTGGGGCTGACAACAAGTGGAGATATGGTTCCCTTAAGTTTAGAGAGTTTGTCGCACAGTTAACACTCTTGAGGGCACTTTTATCAGGGTGCCCTCGAACCCTTTCTTGATATATCAGTAGAATAAACCCCTGGGGGAATGCTTCTGCCATTTCCTCATTAGTCGTCATGTTTGTGTTCTCGCTAAAAGAAGGTTCTACTGGGATATAGCTCTGAACACAGGAACCGTATGCAGGTAAAACTTTCCGCTAGTATAGGTTGGCGGAAGTAAAACTACCATTACGATTGCCCGATGGGAGACGGGGCAGTTGTGGGCTTTAGTCTAAAGTCGGTGGACTTACGCTCAAGTCTACTAGTAAACTCCACTGTTATTCCCAAGTCAGGACAGGTACCGAGTTGGCGCTCAAGATAGGTTCAAAATCGAGGTAGCGAGTGGGAATCTCTGCCGCAGAATCTGGTACGGAAACTTCTAAGGCTGAGCGAACTGGCTATAAGGTTATCAAATACATTAAAATCAGCGTTCAGAAATCCTTATAACTCCTAAGTTTATGAAACTCACGCTTCTGACTCCTCTTTTAGTATTGGTTCCTTTGGTCTTGGCGAGTTCCACCCAAGCTCAAATCCCTGAGCTGATTCGGCAGTTGCAAACCCTAAAGAAGTGTGAGAAATGTAACCTGAGAGGAGCTAACCTTTATGGTTCCAACCTAGAGGGTGCCAGTCTGAGTAATACCGACCTCAGTGGTGCTGATCTAAGGCGTACTAATCTTAATGGTGCTACCTTGAGTGGAGCCAACCTCAGGGGGGCTGACTTGAGTGATGCCAACCTCATGGATGCGGACTTGAGTGATGCGAACTTGAGTGGTGCGACTTTGAGTAAAACAACACTTTCTATTGTTCTTTTGTGTAATACCACCCTTCCGGAAGGAAGAATCTCTAAAAGAGATTGTTCGCGATTGTACCGCTAAGGACTCGTCCAAAAACAACTTCGCGCTTCTCTGGTAGGGCGAGAATTATCCACCTCTGAAATAATGTTTTGAGAATAGAAAATACAGAGTTTTTATGGACAAGCTATAAGAATATCTGCAATGGTCGAGACGACAACAAAAAGCCCCAGCACGGCTCTGGGGCTTGCCCGGGTATTGATTTCATCGATCTCAGGACTTATTTATTGATACATCCTCCACCGTTTCGCCCTTATGCCCACCTCAGGAAATGAGAAGGGAAAATTCTCTTGCTTCTAAGGTTTATAGCTAGGGGAGCGATTGACTGGACTTAACCCCACTGCGTTAACGCTACAGTGAAGCTGATCGCATTAAGTCTTGGCTCTTTTGTTCACTTGTATTCCAAAATACCATTACCAAACCTTAGCTTTTATCAGCTGCAAGAGAGACTTTAATGTTAAGACAGCCTGTGTCGGGAAATACTATACAACGAGACTGATGCCTTTATACGGAAAAAAAGCCCCACCGGAGTGAAGAGGCGGGGCAACTCAGTGGTTACACCTTTGGATCGTAGGCGTGATTCCATCCATCAGACTTCACCTTGTAAGTTCACCCGATTGGGTGAACTTGCTAATGGAAGTTGTGAGCGGATACAAAGCCTGAAATAGCTAATTTTGTCTACAAGTTAATCCGAGTGTTTTCAAAGGGAGTAGGGAATAGGAAATTAATGAAAAACACCCCATAAGATAATTCCTAGTAAGAAACTTTTTAACTTATTAGTATCAAAATGATTTATAGCTCACATCCTGTAATTTAAAAAAGAATACTGAAAATTTTTTGAAGTCAGAAATACAGAGTAAAATTGCCCAAAAAATCCCTAATTTTAATCGTAATGCTTTTACTTTAATATGACGTAAGAGCCGCAATAAGATGGATTTCTATATTCAATTGTTTATTTTTTTTGGACTCCAGACTTAATATAGCGTAACAATTGCTTAAAATAAGGACAGTCCTCATCTTTACAACGACTATGTACCTAACTTGGCTCGACAGTAACTCCTGGCTAATTGAACTTGGAGGAAAACGAATTTTGCTTGACCCTTGGCTAGTGGGTTCGTTAGTCTTTGGTAACCTAGACTGGCTATTTAGGGGTTCACGACATAGCGATCGCACGATTCCAGACAACATTGACCTAATTTTGTTGTCACAAGGCTTAGAAGACCATGCACACCCACCCACTCTAAAACAACTTGATCGCTCAATTCCTGTAGTTGGCTCTCCGAATGCAGCTAAAGTGGTACGGGAGTTGGGTTATACCAAAGTGACAGCACTCCAACATGGGGAAACCTTCACGCTGGAGCATCAAATCGAAATCAAGGCAACTCCAGGCTCCCCCATTGGCCCGACTCTTGTAGAAAATGGATATCTATTCAAAGAATTAAGTAGTGGTTCAACTCTCTACTACGAACCCCATGGGTTTCATTCCCCCTCGCTGAAGGAAGCAGCACCCGTCGATGTCGTTATTACTCCGATCATAGACTTAGCGCTGCCCCTGATTGGCCCGATTATCCAGGGAACCAAAAGCGCCTTGAAGGTGGCACAGTTGCTGCAACCCCAAGTGATGGTGCCCTCAGCAGACCCAGGTGAAGTTGAGTATGCAGGAATGCTGGTTTATGCGCTTCGCTCAGTGGGAAGTATTGAAGAATTTCGAGCGAAGCTAGCTCAAAAAAATCTGTCTACCCAAGTCATGGAACCCAAACCGGGCACTCGCTTTGAATTGGAACTCAAACCACGAGTCTTAGCCACTTAAGGATGAATCACATCCTCCCAGCGTCGCCCTTACGGAATAGCGTAGGGCTTCCGGCGAAGAAGCTAAAATCATCAATCTATCTTGACCGAAGAAGAGGAATAGGGCGTGGGGAGTCGGGAATAGTGAGGAACTAGTCCTATCCCGATTTCTCCTGTCTCCAATCCCCCAGACATCAGGGTACAAGCCCCTGCTTTTAAGCCCGTCGTTTCAGACGGGGTAAAATCCCCGCCTGAAACCTAAACCACTCCCCATTCCCAATTCCCGACTCCCTTTAATCTCCAAATGCTGTAGGGTGCGTCACAACGCCCCCTACTATTTGAGAGGGTTATTTCTCAGTCAACCTTCAAGATTAGTTTTCACAGCGCTATCTCCCTAAAACCAGAGAGCTAAAATCAGGAAATAGTTAATTTAATTCAACCATAACCATATCCAGGAAGTCTACCTATTTATAGACATGCTGATATAGAAATTGCGATACAAAGAAAAAGCCAGAACTATTAACAGCGGTTCCCCACCTAGCTCTGGCTTGGAAAATGTTATGTTGTCCATCGTTAGTATTCCCAGACTCAACACAAAAGCAAAACTCATCTGTACCAGTTGGTTAACTGTCCACTGATAGACCTCAATTTTCCCTAAAAATGCCCCTTGCTCTATCCAAAGCAGAGAGTCGATTAAGAGACTTGCATAGGGCAATTGCTAGAAGTGACGACAGGCTTCTACTGTTGAAGTATCAACAGTGGAGTCGAAAACAATGCCAGTAATTTTAAGCTTTATGGCCGTTGGCGCTTTTTTTCTGGTTTCAGCCATTATCGAAACCATGCTCGAAGGCCAATCACCCTCTGAGAATACTCTTAGAAACAAAAGACAAATTAACAGTTCAAGAAGGCTGAAGAAGGATAAAGTATGAAGCCTCTAATTTTTAAGACTTCATACTTTTCTCTCATTCGCTCCAGTTCAAAATCTGCCGGATCTGGTTCACTAAATCCTGTGCCTTGAAAGGTTTTGTAATCACTCCAGTTACACCCAAGTCAATAAATTGCTGTTGTTCGCTAATCTTGGCCTTCGCGGTCAGTAGAATCGTTGGGATGTGTTTGGTTGCCGCATGAGCTTGCAACTGGCGAAAAGTCGTAGGCCCATCCATATCAGGCATCATGACATCTAGCAAAATTACATCAGGCTGTTCCGCTTGAGCCGTGGTTAAGCCTTCGCTACCTGACGCTGCCGTTAACACATCCCACCCAGCGGCTGCCTCTAGACAGATTTGAATAATCTCTCGGATACCATCTTCATCATCAATCACTAAGACTTTCTTGGTTATCATTATTGCTGTCCTCAGTGTTCCGAGCGGGCAGCGTGAAGTAAAAAATGCTACCCTCACCTAGAGTACTCTCAACCCAAATCCTTCCACCGTGCTGCTGCACAATACTCCGGCAAATCGCCAAGCCTAAACCCGTGCCCCCTTTGTTACGGGAATCAGAGGCATCAACTTGGTGAAAGCGTTCAAAGATAGTCTCAAGCTTATCGGCAGGAATTCCACGTCCCTGATCTTGCACCTTGAACAATACAGTGGGGGTGAGACGGTAAGGGGGTAAAGTGGTGAGAGATGGGTCGGTTTTACCAAGGATGAACAGAGACTTCTCCTCTCCTGGCGGGGGTTGATCAAGCAGGGTCGAAGTGAAGTGTGTGGTTGCCCCGTTGGCGAGAGTTGGCGTTTGAGCCGCGTGCTGTGATAGCCGCACACCTTGATTCAAAAGCATAGGGGTGCTTTCCCGTTCTCCTGGCTCTTGAAATTCTACAGTTAACCACACGGTAGAACCTCTAGGCGAAAATTTAATAGCATTACCCAGTAAGTTGGTCAATACCTGGATGATGCGGTCAGGGTCGGCATAGACTGCGATCGGCAATATCGGTGCCCCTTGGGCGATCGCTTTAGAAGAAACACAGAGAGTAACTCCAGCTCGATTTGCCATCACCTGAATCATCTCTGTGGCTTTGATCAGTAGCTCAGCTGCATCACAGGTCTGTTTGAGCAAGCTAATTTTGCCAGACTCCAAGCGTTCTAGCTCCAGGATATCATTGACGAGCCGTACGAGGCGTTCGGCACTCTGTGCTGCAATGTCGATGACTCGACGCCCCTTCTCAGACTGGGTATCCACCAGCCCACTTGATAGCAGGTTCAAGGCACCGTGAATTGAGGTTAACGGAGTGCGGAGTTCATGGCTCACCACAGAGATAAACTCATCTTTCATCCGTTCGATCACCTGACGTTCGGTAATATCTTCCCCGATGCTTAGGGTACCCGTCACATAACCCTGCAAATCTTGGAGTAGCGTCGTGTTCCAGGCAATCACTCGTTCTTCACCCGATTTGGTGAGGACGATGTTCTGATTATGGGAGTAAAATTCCTGCTCCAGAAATTCCACGAAATTGTTCTGCTGACGCTTTCTCTGATGCTGCGGGAGGAACGTGTCAAACCAATCTTGTCCGATAACTTCGGCTTTGGTGTATCCGACCATTTCTAGGAAACAGGGATTGGCATACTCAACCCTCCCCTGGTTATCCACTCCGACCACTACTAAACGTACATTTTCCAGTAAGCTACGCCAACGTCGCTCAGCTTCCAACAGAGTTGCAGCAATTTTCTTTTGTTGCGTAATGTCGCGGGCAACCGTCGAAAGCATTTTGACACATCCGTCCGGTGATTTGTGGGCAATAATGACTTGGCTGACAGGAATTTCCAGTCCTTGCTCGCTTAAAAAAGCCGTTTCACCCACCCAGGCTCCGTCACGCATGGCTCCTGGAATGCCTTCATGACGAATCAGTTCATAAGCCCAATCTGGGTGAGCCTCAGCAAGGGTGAAATTCGCAAAATCCTCATTTTCCCCAAATCCAAACACCTTCCGAGCCGCACTGTTGAGGTAGTAGAACTGTTCATCAACACTGGCTGTGGCAACGATATCAGGAGTTGCTTCGAGAATGGCGATGAGTTTGGCTCGTTCCTCTTGTGCCTGCTGTAGCTCAATGATTTTTTGCTGGAGTTCTGTATTGGCTTTTTCTAGGTCTGTCGTCCGTTCCTGAACTCGGATTTCTAACTCGTCATGAGCATGGCGTAACGCTTCTTCTACCTGTTGGCGGTTGATGGCTGTCGCCAACACATTCGCGGTCGCTTGCAGAAAGTGAATATCATCTTTCGTAAACTTCCGAGGTCGAGCTGAATGTGCTCCCAAAACCCCATAGGGACGGTTTTGGCCTGGAATAATCACACTCATACCGCTCTTGACTCCATGCTGGTGCAATAAACAGGGGCCGCTGAACCGTATTTCTTGGCTTAAGTCTTCAACGATGACTGGCTCCCTGGAGAGTAAGGTATAGCCAGCTTGAGAATTAAGACCTAGCTCTATCTTGGCTTGTCCTACCAGTCCTTCTTGCCAACCCACACCCGCTCGCAGGAGTACAGCATCCTCATCAGGAAGAAGTTTTAAAACCTTGCAGAATTCTACTTCAAGGATTTGAGCAACCAGAGCAACGGCTTGGTTAATTAGGCCATCAAGTTGATCACCTGCCAGTGCCTGTTGACCCAATTCGGCAACCGCCGCTTGCTGTCTGGCACGGGTTTTAAGCTCCGCCTCTACCCGCTTACGCTCAGCATTTTCACTTTTTAACTCTTCATTAGCTCTGAACAGTTCTTGTGTTCGTTCGTGAACCCGAACTTCTAGCTGATCATACGCTTGGCGCAGTGCCGCTTCAGCTCGTTTGCGCTCGGTTACATCCTGAACCAGGCATAAAATCGAGACTAGTTTCCCTGAGGCATCAAACAAAGCTGAGTTGTACCAGTCGCAGTCAATGACTCTGCCATCTTTTGTGTAGTTACGATTATCATTCAGGTTACGGGGTTGAGAACCAGTTGTTAACTGCTCCATCACTCTCTTAACTTGTTCGCTATCCTCTTCATGGATGAACTGCCACTCCTGAGGATGCTTACCCATCACTTCTTCGCTGGTCCAACCAAAAATTTTCTCGGCTTGTTTTGACCAATTGATTAGGCGATATTCCTGGTTCCACTCGATGATGGCTAAAGGGGTGTTTTCGACATGGAACTGTAAGTGTTGATAGGCTCTTTGCAGGGCTTGCTCCACCTGCTGCCGCTCAAACAGTTCGCGTTGCAAACGCTCATTAGCTTGTTGTAATTCTGCGGTTCGTTCAACGACTCGGCGTTCTAATTCTTCGTTGGTCT
>NZ_DATNPA010000467.1:0-6256 GCF_036703385.1 Allocoleopsis sp.
ATGGCAATCCCGTCTGACCCCATTTTGATTGGCTTGGTCTTTCCATCTGGCTGACGTTCCAATAGTGGACGACCCTCGACGATTGGGCGGAAACTCGATAGCTCCTCAGCCTTCGTGGAAGGATGATCGTGCAACTTCCGCCAGCTCTCGCCTGATGCCAAATCTACTACAATAATTCCGTTTGCCCCTTGGTCAGACGAATCCGTGATGAAGGCCATGCCCTCAGTACCGCACCGCAAGTCAAATCGCACATCGTTAAGGTAGGTGGTCGGTAGGGCAACATCTTGGGGAAAGAGGATGGTTTTGATGACGCGATCGCTCGTCAAATCCACACAGACGAGCTTCGGTCCACCATACTGCGTCGGCTGGAACATCGGACTGCCAGTGTCGAGAATCCATAGGCGATCGGCAGGATCGACAACCACACTTTGCACCGAGACAAGCGCCGCAGTGAGGTCGTTAGGGTTGGTACGATTGAACGCCTCATCTGGATAAGCCACAGGGCGACCCTCTCGGATTTCAGCCACCGTAAACGCGACCTCATCGCCCCACTTGGGAAAATTGACGAAGATACGCCCCTGATGGGACACCGTCACCCCAGTCGGCATCGCACCGTCAAAGTGAGCCACTGGCTCCAGTGTGCCTAGTGACTCATCAATGGGTAACTTCTGCAACTGACTAACCATAAGTAATCTCTCCTTTTGCCACTAAGTTATTTAACGAAAGAGTAAGCAGTACTAAACTGCTGCCATTGCCATTTCTCGATAAGACTCCGCGCAGCGACGGCAAACTTCTGCACAAGCTTGCATCTGGGCATCATTAGCGAATCGCTGGCAATCCTCAGTATTGGATTCTTGCGGAGATGGTTTCAGTGTGCAGTTGAGGACTAAAGCTTTCACATCGCCTCCCACTTAATTGTTGTTGATGGTCATTTGTCCGCTGTTGATAGAAATTTTGAGTGCCATAAACACTTACCCCAGCCAGGATGGGTTCATTGCAGTACTATCAAATTGGTTACTGGTTTTATACAGTTCGTATTGCCCTTTTGCCGCTGCCTCACGAGTGCGATTCAGCATTGCCGCAACTTGTGCCTGATCCATCGGCTTAAACGTGCGGACTGCCTCAAACGCTTGCTCGAGGAGTTGCATAGTATCAATGCCAGTAATCACAACTGAAGTAGGCAGATTCATAGCATAGTGGAGACATTCAATCGGGGTGACTGTGTTGCTTCTAAGAACGTAGGGGTCGCCCATTGATTTCATCCCCAATACACCAATTTGGTTCTTCACCAGCACGGGCAGGACTTGTTTCTCGAAACTCCTGAAATGGGCATCCATCACATTTAGCGGCATCTGTACCGCATCGAAACGAAAATTGTTTTGAGTGGCAAGTTCCAGCATTCGCAGGTGAACCGCAGGGTCTTTGTGTCCTGTAAATCCGATGTAGCGAATCTTGCCCGCCTTCTGCGCTTCCACCACAGCCTCCATTGCCCCACCGGGGGCAAAGATGCGATCGGGGTCTTCCATCCGGATAATTTCGTGATGCTGCATCAGGTCGATGTGATCGGTCTGCAACGCCTTGAGTGACTCATCAATCTGCATCATGGCAGCGCCCTTCGTGCGACCATCAAGCTTTGTCATCAGGAAAACCTTTTGCCGATAGCCGTCCTTAAGCGCTTGCCCCATCCATCGGTGGCTACGTCCGTTGTGATAGTCCCAGGAGTTATCCATGAAATTGATGCCGCGATCAATTGCACTACGGATGAGCTTGATACTTTCTTGCTCCTCTCGAATGCGTCCGATATGGTGTCCCCCTAAGCCAATTGCAGACACTCGCTCTCCTGTTCGTCCCAGCGTCCTGTAACTCATCTCGCCGCTTGTTGTTTGAGCTTGGGCAACTTCATTTTGAGCTAAAACTTGGGTCGGTTTGTCTTGAGCCAAGAGAGGTTTCAAAAAGCCTTCCGAAGCGGCTAGCCCTACTGCGACCAAACCCGAAGCAGAAGTTACCCTCAACAACTCGCGTCTACTGATATCCACAAATGTCTCCTTCAATCAATAACCCATCGAAATTTCCACCCTTGCCACCCTGACCACGGCAGCTACTTGCGCGTGTCTCAAAATCCAGAACGCAGTCCTGCTGACGCTTCACTCACCGTTTGCTTTGCCTGATCGACCACTGCTGCCATGCCAAAAAATTCATGCGTCACGTTGGTATAATTGGTTGCCTTGACAGCAGAACCCGCCTCACGCAGCCGATTGGCATAGGCTTCCTGGTATAAGTTGACGGCTGACATCACCGACCATTTCAATTGCAGGTTTGCCGCCTTTGGCAAGCACTCCCATGACTGCATTCGCCGCCGTAGGATTGTTGCGAGCGTTCATGGGCGACTGTTTCTCAATGGGCGGTGTATTAAAAGCAGCCAGTTCCTCCAATACTGCTTTCATTTGCGCGTCAGGCGCGGATACAGCCTCCGCCGATCGTGTCAGAAATGGACTACCAAGAGCGATCGCTGCCCCCCCCGCCCCGGCAAGCATGACAAATTCTCTTCTCGATATTTTCTGATTCACGAACTCCTCCAATAAGCGCCAAAGTAGGAACACAACCTGCTCTGACTGGTTTTTCCACCAACTCCACTCAATTCCAATCATCTAGACAAGGAAGCAGTGCGTTATTAGCTCGTCCAATACCAGTGGCTCATGTCACGGTAGGTTTGCTGTGTAATGGCAAATGAGCCATGACGGGCTTGAAGGGGCTAACCCAAGGTACTCAACGTAGCTCACCATAAATAATCCTAAAGCGCTGGAGGCAATCTCTCGTCTAGCGTTGGTGGGTAGTGATTGAGTTATTGGTCTGTCTAAAGGAATAAGTCAGTGCTAAGTCTAGATGTGCTCATGAATACAAAAGCGCTAACGCAAAGCGTTTCATACCAAATCCGGGTTGTATACCCCCTTTTTCACTAACCCGTACAACAAGAGTAGAGACGTTCCGGCGGAACGTCTCTACGACTAGAACTCAAACTTCAAACTTCAAACTTCACACTTCCTACTTCAGACTTTAGTAAAGTCGCCTCAATCTCTGCTCGGATTACGGAACTATATCTACACTCACTGTTGAGACAATCCACCAGTAACTGATTCGCTTGGTAATACTGCTTGAGTACCTCTACTTGCACATCCGTTAACTGCCAACCATGACCAATCTGGCGATACTCGACCAGCATAGAACGAAATTGCTCTGCCCACGCCTGACCCTGAGTCTTCCACCATTGGAGCGAGTAATCTCGACCGTTCCCTAAGTCAGGCAGTTGGTCTTTGAGGTGTTGGAACGCTTGGCTAAAATGCGATCGCTTCTGGTTTCTGTCTAACTCTGACTCCCTTTCCAAGAGTTTCTCCAAGTTTAAAGCAAAACTCAACGCCAAAATTTGCTGGATATTAGGATGCTGTATCAGACTCTGCACCAGGGAAAAAGCACGCGCTAACTCCAAATCTAAAGTTAACTCCGGTGTCAAATCGCGGGCGAGGTTCCGATCCAGGGCCACTGCCAACCCTAAATCGCGGTCTAGAAACAGAGTAAAGTAGAAGGCACGTACTGCCGCTGGATTGTACGGGGTTTGCAGGGAGTGGCATTTTTTACAAATACCAGCCAAGAATTCCTGCAATTTCCGATCTCGCGCCACCAGCGTGTCGATTTGCTGCTTCATCATCTGTAGCAAGGGTTCAGCATTCCTCAACAATCCAGCGGTTAACAAAAAGACTTCACGCCACTGGGGTTGTGTAATGTGGACACTCAACCGCTGCAACGCCTCCTTGAGTGTTGCGGTATCCGGACTGGCGACAATATTTCTGGCGGTCAAATATTCTTGAAAGGTTAGATGAGAGAAGGAGTAAACACCCAGTGCTCGTTCTACTAATAGCCCATGTTGTGCCTCAATTGCCTTCAACACAGCTTCGCTGTTTAGCCGCCGTGTCTCAGGGTCTGAACTCGATTCCGGTAAACTCGTTAGATAGTCAGCGATGTGTTGCTCGATTTCGCTTTGTTCAAAAAAGTAATTTCCTTCCTCAAACGTCGTAGCCGCAATATGGCTCAAGAGTTTAATTTTATGGGGGAGCGACAAACTCCGATAAACTTCATCTCGTTGAATTCCTCGTGCTTCGTCCCAACGTACCAATAAAATATCTAATCCCGCCTCATATAGCTTTGAGCGTTTTTTGGGAAAATCTGCCTTAGCCTGAAATACACTGACAGTCAGGTTCAGCAAGATGGGTGTTTTCGCCAGTTCTCGAATGGGTTGGTTTTCCGGTAGTTTGAGTTTATCAATAAACTGAGTCGCTAGATTTAATCCTTCCTCTTTGTTCTGCTTAGAGGCTGCCGCAACAAACCACTTTTTCGCAAAGGCTTCAATTTGGGATTGGTTAAAATCAGCCAGTTCAATATAGGTGAATCCAGGAAATCTGTACGGTTGAGCGGCAAAACGACAGGTGATAATAAAGGAATTTTGATAATATGTTTTAGAAAATTTGGTAATTTGTTTAAGCAGGGTATCGGTATGTCCGGCTCGGACTTCATCTAAACCATCAAGCAGAATTAATGCCTTGCCGTGTTTGAGTAACCTTTCTACCTGCTGTGCTGAGATACCCAAATCCCTGAATTTACGATTGATGTAATCTATGAAACTGAAGTCATCCGCAATGGTGACACTATTGGCAAGCGTTTCCTCTGCTAAGTTTCTGAGTTCGATAAAAATGGGGATGCTTGCCAACGGCAACTCACCTCGAATGCACTGAAGTGCTACTTTTTGTAAAAATGTGGTTTTCCCCGCTCCGGGTTTGCCCATTACCATCAGTTTGGGGTAAGTTGCGATCGCTGTTTTAGTACCCACAAAACTAATCGCATCAATGGCGGCTACTGCCTTGTAATTGGATTGGGTCAAGCCTAAGCGGTTCAAGCTACTATTCGTACTCGATTGCAAGTCCGATACTTCTAGCCATTGCTGGCAACTGAGTTGTTCGAGAAGGTTTGCATTGACATAAAGTTCATCTAATGCTAAAGGCTGAGCCGTATCGAGTAATCGGAGGCTGCCACATTGAGCGAGAATAGGGGAATAAAGGAGCGATCGCACCTGTTCAACTAATGCATCCACCTCAGAGGCGACAGTCTGCTGCTCTAGAGCAGATGTTCCCTTCTGATCCGATGTTGCCGAGTCTATGTTGAAGCAGGCAATCTCTTGCCAATCCAAATCCAGACACAAACAGATATCTATAAAGATATGACGCTCTATTGGCTGGCCTTTAAAAAACTTCCAAATGGACTGACGCGTTTCTAACCCCACTTCACCCGCCAGATACTCTTGCGTCCATCCTTTACGCCGAAAAGCTTGTTTGGCTTGCTCAATTCCTACTGTAGATGCTCGGATCGATCGCTTTACCATTTGTTACAATCGTTTCCACTAGTTTTTCAACTATGGTATTTATCGTTACATTTTTTTTGACTCCAATAACAACTATATCCAAATTTTTGCCGGATCTCTAGCTTGCGATCGCCATCATCAATCAGATTTCCTTAACTTTTCCAATTTTGGAAAATCGGTCTTCAGAATCTGATTCCTCAATCAATTCAGCTGGAAAAAGGGGGTTATGTTAGTCGATTTTAGATTTTGGATTTTAGATTTTGGATTCCAGATTAGTTTTGTTAAGAAGAATGAAGTTGTGCCTCAACCCTCTTGGAATTGTGAAGCGCTGAGTTATCGGCAGGGGAAAATAAGAGAGTAAGAAGGGAGGTTAAAAAAGTAGTTTTATTGATTTTTTCTATTCCAAAGACTAAGAAAAAATGTTTTAAATTATGTGGGACATTGTTTTCCAGATCATCAGTACGGCAACGACAGGTTTGCTCGTTGGCTATCTTTGGGGAATGAGCAAAAGAGGCTCCCATCAAGAGCGTGACCATGTTTGCTCACACGATCTCAAGCAGTGCCTACGAGCAGAAGAGTCTCTGCGGGAGAGTCAGCGTACACTGGCTACCCTCATGAGCAACCTACCGGGCATAGTTTACCGATGCAAGAACGACCCAGACTGGACAATGGAATTCATCAGCGAAGGCTGCTATCCTCTGACGGGATATCTTCCTGCCGACCTGATGGGGAACCGAACCGTCTCCTACGCTCAACTCATCCATCTGGATGACTGCAACTTGGTCTGGAACGAGATTCAAGTGGCCTTGCAAGAACACCGCTCATTCCAGTTGACGTACCGTATAATCA
>NZ_DATNPA010000468.1:0-10031 GCF_036703385.1 Allocoleopsis sp.
AACAGCGTGCTATATGGAACCAGGCTTTGGGCGAAAACGTTTCAGAGCTGAATGGGCTAGTGGATACCTTAGTGTCACAGTTCAATCTCAATACTCCCGGAATTCATGCCGCTAGTACTCAGGCAATGGGGAAATGGAACGCACAACAGATAGAGCGAAAGGAAGATGAAGGACACCTAAGTCATGCTCAACCTGACAATCAACCATTAGCCCTCAGTACGCTTTTGTGGGATACCCGCCAGATAATGCAAGATTCGCTCGTCCAGACGTAAAGGCGCAGTCGTAAGAGCATTGCTAGTCCCCAATTCAATTAGCCGCCACCGCCGCAGGGGAGCAGCCGGAGTCAGAGCACTCCAAGACGGTTCTCGCAACACCGCCAAGGCCAAACTAAAGGTAGGATAATTTTTCTTTGAATCACCCTGAGCCTCGGCACACAAAGAAGCCCAATTGCTATCTAGATCCATCCCAGCACACAGCAGCAGCACATCCCGCTCAAACAACGACAAGCCAAAGGTTGTACAGACTTGATCTAATGCTGGAGCAGGTGAAACAGGAGCAGAGGTTGAAAATTTCCCCGTGTCGCCCTCTCTCTTAACTTTGGCCTCTAATGCCTCGCGCACCTCAGCCAGTGCTGTCATTAAGGAGTGCTGGTTCGCCTCTTGCCAATTGTTCTTTGCGTTACCCTTCATGGAATCACTACGGTAGGGCCAATATATTGTTCAAAGGTCGGACTATTGGAGTTGGTATCCACATTTAGTAAACTTTCGGCACCGTCCACCTGTACACGCACGAGATACTCTCCAGGCTTTACATCATAAATGGAAAATGTTATTGAGTTAGTGTCTTCTGTTCGTAGTGCAGCATCGAAGAGATAAGCGGCGGGTCTCGTAATGGAGCGTTCATTGAGCAGCAATACTGCTCGCTGCGTTTTCGCGATCAGCAGATCAATTTCCACCGTCACTTGGGCAGTACGTAAGTCATCCGCCGTCTCGTCTAAGTTTGAAAGGCTGGTTTCCCGAACGGTCGGGCGCACCACAAAGGCGGCGACGTTCGATTCAATGCCGCGCATCTCCTGGGGCACAAGTCTCGCATTACGGCCTGCCGACGTAACGGTTGGTCTGGGATGAATCACCTGTAAGCTTTGCACACCTGCTCGTAACGAACCCGCAGGCAGCAACGAAAGGGGTAAGACGATTTGGGTTGTACTGACTTGCTGGGGCGTTATTTTCACCCCACCAATACTTAAGAGTGTGAGGCTGCTCTGCAACCGCTGACCTTGGATAATCAATGTACTATCTGCCAAAATCGGCTGAAGCCTCCCCGCCTGAGGGACGACTTGTTCGATCTGGGGCTGATTCGGTGCGGCAAAAAATCGACGTTCGCGCACGGGTAATGCTCTTTGAGGGATATCATCGCTCTCGATCAAGACAACCCTGGCCTCGTAAGCCACAGATAGAGAGTGCGGCGTCTGCAAAAATACAGACCATAAATTAGATAACTCATCCATCGAAAGGGACAAGGGGATTAATTTGACCGTCTCCATCTGATCCGCCAGGTTAGAATCCGCCAGGTAACTATAGGTGGAGTCGGCTACTGTGTCCTCAATGACTTCCCGTGTCAACACAGATCGCGCATGAAACGTGCGTACAACACTACCCATCAGGCGTTGGGGTTCCAACTCATTTTCATTCCCATAGCAACTGATCAGGTAGTGCAGGTCTAGTGCTACCAACGGGCGCTTGAGGAAATCTCGCTCTGAGTTACGAGTACGTAAATCCGCATTACCCCAAGCGGGATTATGAGCCACGTTGTATAGATAAAGGTTAACCCCGGTTTCTGGCGTACCACTCCCGACACTATCGGGGCGAACGGTTGTCACCCTTGCCCCATCTACGTCTACCTGTACAGTTGCCTGTAAGGTTCTTTGCAAGGTTGCGGTTACTGTGGCGATCGCCAAATAATTACTCATGGCTGTTTGGGGTTCAGGAGCAAGGATGAAGCCGCGCTGTTGAAACTGGTTTCTGCGGGTCATTGGCTGGTTCAACCTGCCCACTTCCTCGCCAGAATTCTTTAAGGATAAGCATTTTTGTTATAGTCGTTTCAATATTACGCAAAAGCAATTAAGCACAAACCAGACCCAGTTTTAAAGCTTTGACAATGGCCTGAGTCCGGCTGGTAACTTTTAGTTTTTCAAAGATAGCCGTTAGATGAGCTTTAACGGTCGCGACGGTAATGTAAAGATGTTCAGCGATTTGTTCGTTAGACGCTCCCTGGACTAACCAGTGTAAGACTTCCCGCTCTCGTTCGGTTAAGTGAACGGATTGACTAGCTTGAAGCGAACGTCCAGCGTAGAAGTGAAACAGTCGGAAAAAGTGCGTGGCAACTTCTGGAGCCAGGTAGATTTCATGATTCATGACGGTTGCGATCGCTTCACACAACTGACTGGCAATACGGTCTTTAAATACATAGCCATGAGCTCCGGCCTGCATTGCTCGAAATACCCATTCGTCTTCTCGGTGGGCTGACAAAATGAGGACTTTACCTTTGTAAGACAACTCTCCTAAACGGAGTAGGGCTGTTATCCCATCATTGGGAGGTATCTCCAGATCGAGCAAAATCAACGCTGGGTGTTGCTCTACTGCCAACTTGAGTGCCTGTTCTACCGAAGCAGCTTCACCGACAATCTCAAATCGCAACGTCCCGTTATTGTTGTAGAAGTCAAGCAAGGTTTGTAATCCCTTGCGAAAGCGCTGGTCATCATCCACTAACAGAATGGAAATCGGCTGAGGGGTGGTCATCAGTGATACCTCTCTCGTTCACAGGGGAGCTACTCACTTTTCTTCCACTTTACAGAGATCAACCCTTGGTCGCACTCTAGCAGAAGTTGGTTTCTAGCTCCGTCACTGTAAAACTTATCACCTCCTCCGGGGTCATTTATGCAAAGAATCTACTAGCCATTGCATGAGCCTAAAAAACCCTCAGTCCCTTTCGCCTAAAAACATATAGCGGTTCTCGGTTAGATACGGTAGAGGTTGACCTCTCTCATACTCTTGAGAGAGGCTTTGATTCTTACTCCCCTTCTCTACAAGGAAAGGGGTTGGGCTCACGTTATTCCATTCGTCACAAGTTAAGGAGAGGAGCGGTTTGTGTCTTGGGGGTAATGTGAAGGATCTTAGTGCGATGCCAATCATTTATGGATCTCATCACGGGTGATTATCCAGGAATCGTTCATGAGTCCCGAAGGATTTTGGTTATCTACAATAGCGAGTTTTGCCCCTGTCCAGCTGCTCCATACCACAAAGAATGATGTTGCAGGAAGTTTACTTTTAATATTATTGATCAGATTGATATTATCGTATGTCCCATCACCGCCCGCTGCATTAACCCCCCATTCAGTCAACCCAAATGGTTTTCCAAGTTTAATCATATCCTCATACCCGGATACATCAAAGGTGGTTCCATAATAATCGAGACCGACAATATCACATTGGGTATTGCCGGGGAAAAATGATGCAGCTGTGGAATCAGCACTGGGAGAGAATACCCACAGTAAATTATTGAGCTTTCTTGTATTGGTAAAATAATCGAACATCTGATTCCACAACAGTTTGAAATTGGTTGGATCATTAGGCTACCAGAACCAACCACCATTCATCTCATGTAAAGGTCGCCACAAAACCACCACTCCCTTGTCCCTGAGTTCCGTAAGTCCGTCAGCGATTTTACTCAGATCACTCATCCAGGCATTGTAGGCAGCATTACCCGGCGTTAGAAGATCATTATAATTTCCAATATTGGTTTGGTTTCTCACATCACCGCCCCAGGGATTTCCCATATGGGCAGAGATGGTAATTAGACCACCCGCTTTCCAGTATTTTATCGCCATCTGATTGAGCGAACTTACCGTTGACGGCACCACCTCATCGGGATAAGAATAATCGATTCCAATCATTGCCACCCACTTACCAGTTTTCTGATACAGCCCCTCAACAAATTGCTTATAGCCGCTCAAACCTCCCGCAGCATCACCAGTCTGCTGTCCGGATAAAACTTGATTACTCGTTTTAGCATTCAATGAGGCGATATAATTGAGAACTTCCTGAGATTTAGTCGAGGCTCCCAGTATCTTGGGAGTCAGTACAAAGATATTTAACATAAGTCCCGCAATCACTAGAAGCGAGACTCCAGACATAGACATTTTAAATTTCATGAAAGTAAAGATGTAGTTGAGAGCTGTGTTTGGGATTTTCTAAGTTACCGCCATACTATTTGCATTCAATCAGGATAGTAAGATTTACCATCCATGATGATTGCATAGTCTACCTTTTCTTCTTTTAATCTTGGTACATCAGCCGTAAACTCAGGACAAACCTGCATCAAGTTAAAGACGTTATACCCTACAGCATCGGTCAAGAGCATCACAAAGGCGTTCTTAGTGGCTTCTTCAGTCAGCATTTATTCTCTTAACTTTAGAATTGCCTGAGAAATAGATTTAATTTGTCGATAAAGTCCATAACTATTGGAAAGGATTAGTTACAAGAGTGTAGTGATATCGGAATGCTAATAGACCTGTAAAAGCGGCAACCCTGCGGCTAATTTACTTTGCACCGAAAGCCCTAAATTATTCTTTTGTGAGATTATTTGTTACTTAATTATTTGGAAAGATGCAATACACTTATTTACTTAATATGCACTATAAAACTGTAAACAGTGCATTGATTGTATGAAAAGTTAGTAATCTATTCTCCAATTCCCTTGACAACTGCTAGAAAGGCTTAACTTGTTGCAAATGGGATATTTTGATGTGCTTCAAGTATCTGAGAAACGCTATATTATCGAGGAAGGGAAAAGGAAAACTGTGCCCCACCACTGGAAAGGTTTTGCACCCACAGGCTGCCTTTGTGGTCGAGGATGATTTTTTTGGCGATCGCTAAACCTAACCCTGTCCCGTCTGGACGCCGAGTGTAGAAGGGAGTAAACGCCTGTTTCAGGTCTTCTTCAGACAGCCCTGGCCCTTGATCGGAAACTTTAATCAGGACTTCATCGCGAAACGCCATCCAGTTGCACGTCACTGTTCCAGCTTCGGGGCTAAAATACACTGCGTTACTGAGCAGATTGTCAAACACTTGCTTCATCTGCCAACGATCAACCGCTAAGGTAACAGGGGTCTCATCACAGACAATTTGTACTTGTTTTTTCTCTAGCCAAGGTTCCAATCCCTTAATACTCTCCTGCACAATGCTCCCCAGGTCATGAGGGGCAACATGCAGTTTGGCTTGCTGTCCACAGGAGAGCAAATCGGTTAAGCTGCTACTCAGTTCATGGACAGTTTCACCAATGAGCTGTGCTTGGTCTTTCATGGGGCCTGTTGGCGAACCCAACGTTAGATTTTCGGCATAAAGACTAATCAAGGCTAAGGGATTGCGTAGCTGATGTTCTGCCCGCCGAACGACTTGCTCCAATAATTGAATTTCTGTATGTTGACGAGAACATTCTCTACTCATCACTAAATAGTTAATCAAAAATTGCGCCTGCTGCTCTGCCCAATGTTTCTGGATATCAGAAAGAGGCGCATCTGTCCATAAGAGCAAATACTCAGCTTGGGAGTGATACAAATCCAAGAGACACCCAAATGCCCTCAGACTACTATCGAGTGTTAAAACTTCTCTTAGCATCAAGGTGGGCAGGGACTCGAACAACCATCCCTCTGATTCTAAGTCTGTTAAATCAGGATAAGAGAAACCTGGCTTGGGCGTGTAGTGAACAATTGATTGGCGTTTGCCTTGATCGGGGTCAGTGTAAACAACCCAAGTGGCTACAACTGGCAGTGCGATCGCAAATTGTTGAATTTGCTGCTGTAAGACATGCCTTGTATCCAGAGAGCGAGGTTTACAGGGAGAAGAGCTTGTGGAGGACAATGGCTGCTCCTCTTGAGCCAATGGTTGCTGACTACCCTTCATAGCTGAGTTCCCTGACATTGAGATTATAGAGTCCCTTCAGTTGAATGTAGAGCTGTATACAACCCCACCAATAGGTGTCGAATAGTCAACCTACATCAGGAAGAAAATTCTACTTTAGTCAAACTTTCGCTCAGCAACCCGTTATCACACAATTCTTTAAAATTTCGACCAAAGTCTAATAACCAGAAGTTCAGCGTATATCTAATCTATATCCTGTACTGTCTACCAACCCAGTCTCATGATCCCTGCTGTTGCCCAAACCTTGGCAAAAATCCTGGCTGGGGGGACTTCTCTAATCAGTACCGAGCAAATTGATTTCAATCACCCTAGTTGGCGAAAGAATGCGGAACCAGGGCTAAACCTATATTGCTATGACCTACGAGCAAACAGCCAGGTGCAGCAGTTAGAGCGGCAGGTAGAGTCTAGCCATAACCCAGGTAAACTGCAAGCGACTCTAGTGAACGGATCAACCATGTGGTTTGATGTGTCGTTTCTAGTAAGCGCCTGGGACTATACCGCCTTAGGGGAACAGCGTCTGCTGTCAGAGGCATTAATGCTGCTATTGCAGCATCGTTGCCTAAATGAGGAGTTACTTGCTTGTGAGTTACAAGGTCACGGTCACTTATCACTAACTGTTTCTACAGCTCATTCCCCAGATACAGCCGCGCTATGGAGTGCGTTGGGTGTGCCATTACGTCCGGCTTTGTACGTGACGGTAACAATACCCTTCACCCTTCAAGACACTCCTCCTAATCCAGAACTCTACCTTCAAGGAGGTGTGATTGAGTCTGACCAGCTAAAGGCAAGGTTGTAACCTGCCCGTTGCCCATCTATTACCCAACACAGGAAGACCACTCATGGCGAGATTAGATTATTTTGCTCCTGGTGTCTACGTCGAAGAAATTGACCGAGGTAGCCGCCCGATTGAAGGTATTCAAACCAATATAGCTGGATTTGTGGGTTTTACTGAAGATATACGCGGTGAAGCCGAAGTGGGTAAACCCATGTTGGTAACCAGCTGGAGCCAGTACCTAGAGTATTTCGCAAAACAAGGCTCGGATGGCTATACAAACTTTAATGCCTACTTGCCCTTTGCCGTCAACGGCTGGTTCTTAAATGGAGGAGGGCGCTGTTGGATAGTAAGTATCGGCACTCAACTACCGGGTACAGAGCCACCCCCACCGGAAGAAACCGGACTCAAAATTAAAACATCGGGAGGTAACCGTCCAGCGCTGCTGTTCACCATGCAGCCTGAAGAAATAGAAAATGGACGAGTCGATGTGGCGATTCTTCCGGGTGAGCCCATACCCCCTGAAAACCCCGACGAAGACCCCCCCTTCAATACCGGGGAATATTTTACGGTCGTGCTTAGCCGGGATGGAGAAGAACTGGAACGGTACGACAATCTAACCATGAACCGGGAAGCCCAGCCTGGGGTAGCCAACTATGTCGCAACGGCACTGCAAGAGTCTCAGTTTGTGGCAGTTACCGATATGTCCCAAATTGGACAACCCCTAGCACGACGCCCCGCCAATGGTCGCTATGAGGTCAGTCTTCCCCCTATCGTGCCAACGCCAGAGCGCTTGCCACAAGATGTGCAGGGGGTGAGGGATGACCGGACAGGTATCCAAGGGATTTTCGAGATTGACGAAATCACCATGCTGGCTTGTCCAGACCTGATGCGTGCCTACGAAGCAGGTGTATTGGATATTGAGCAGGTTCACGGCATCATGGAGCTGATGATTAGCCTGTGCGAAAACTCCTCTCCCAACCCCCCCAATCGCATGGTGGTTCTCGACCCACCCCCAGATAAGGTTAAGCCTCAGCACGTCGTTCAGTGGTTAAACCAATTCAACCGCCGTTCTATGTTTGCGGCGCTCTACTATCCGTGGATTAAAGTTGCCAATCCTCGTAATGGTGGCAGGCCGATTTTAGTTCCTCCCTGTGGTCATATGTTGGGAGTTTGGTCGCGTACTGATGAAACGCGAGGAGTCTACAAAGCACCGGCAAATGAAACTCCACGTGGGGTAATTGGTCTAGGATACGACTGCAACTTCCGCGAACAGGAGCTGTTGAACCCCATCGGTATTAACTGTATTCGCACCTTCCCAAACCGGGGTATTCGCATCTGGGGAGCACGTACCCTGGTGGAACCCGATAAGACGGAATGGCGTTATATCAGCGTCCGCCGACTCATCAGTTACATCGAGAAATCGATTGAGCTGGGGACTCAGTGGGTGGTGTTCGAGCCGAACGATATGGATTTATGGGAACGGGTGAAACGGACGGTTAATAATTTCTTAGAGCGACTTTGGCGTGAAGGTGCATTGTTTGGTGCTACGCCAGCGGAAGCCTTTTTCGTTAAGTGCGATGGGGAACTTAACACCGCTGAAACGATGATGCTGGGTCGTTTGTATATCGAAGTTGGCGTTTGTCCAGTCCGACCTGCTGAATTTGTGATCTTCCGCATCAGTCAGTGGTCTCCTGACCAGTAAGGCGTGTTTGGTGTCAGGTTTCAAAGTTCTAAAATCTGACACCTTCTAACAAACAACAAAAGTCAAAAAACAACTACTGTGTAGAGTTTATAAGGAGTTGAACGATGGCTGATGATCTCCAACCAATCCCTACTAGTCGATTTTATGTAGAATTTCAGGGTCTTGAGCAGAAGATGGTCAAGAGTGTAACGGAGCTGAATTTTAAGGGGCAAACAGCTGGTCATAAAGCCCCCATAGCTTCAACGAAAGATGGAAAAACCATGTGGCAAACGACTTCGGCAGGTTGGGAGCAAAATCCCAACTTTACCATTGAAGTTTATATTGCTGAAGGGGACATGGAGTTTTACAACTGGATGAAATCTACCATGCCCAAAAGTGATGGAGGTGACGGAACCTGGAGTGGAAACCGTAGAGATGGTTCAATTGTCGGCTACGATTCAGATGATAAAGAGGTAGTGCGTTGGAACATCACTAAAGCTTGGATTAAGTCCTATCAATTAGCCGATTTGGCTACAGATAAATCAGATTTGGTCGTAGAGAAGTATGAAATCGTTTGCGAGCAAATGAATCGGGCAGCATAGTTGATCGTGTCAATTACAACTTACTGTAGTAAATTAAAGAGGAGTTTAATAAGCTATGGCTAAAGGTGAAGTTCTTGCTTGTTCTAAGTTTTACCTTCAGTTTGATGGTCTAGAAGATCTGGTGTTGAAGAGTTGTACTGGACCGAAGATTACCCTGGAATCTGCTGGGGATACAACCTCCTATGGTGTCACTAGGGGAGGAAAAAGTGTGATTCAGGCTACGGTTACTGGCGTCAGTAATGGGACAATCACGGCTGTGTATGTGGCTTCTGCTAAAGACAAAAGACTCTTGTTATGGCATCAAGAGTCGCACAGTGAACCAATCCTTGGAGGAGGGTCGAAAAACAAAGGGGCACTTAAAACCGGTTCCCTGATTCTGTACAACCAAGCGGGTGAAGAGGCAGCTCGCTGGAATTTGACCGGGGTAATGCCTATCAGTTATAAATCGTCAAAATTCGATCCATCTAGCAAAGAGCTAGCTACAGAGACGGTAGAGTTTGGCTATCATTCTATTCTCCGTGTCAAATAGTTGAGTGACTTGCTCCTCGTTGTCATAGCTATCTCTAATTAGCTGATTGCTAATTAGATAGACAGCAGCAGAGGTGCAAGGTTGTCTCTTTGCGAGTTTCCTCAAAGGAAAGGCGAGTATCAGCAATTAATTATGAATGGCTCAAAAGCCAATTAGCTGACTCAAGGAGGTAAACATGCCTGAATTAGAAATTCTAACTACTAGTCGTTTTTACCTGGAACTCAAACTGGATGGTAGTGTAGAACCAGTAGATGCTTATTTTATGGAGTGCCAAGGTTTCAAACGTACCCAAGAAGTAATCGAAGTTTGTGAGGTTACTCCTCAAAAATGGGGCAAGGCTGGGACAACGGCGGGTCGGGTGGTTCGGACTAAAGTTCCTGGCAATGTCAAAAGTAATAATTTGATTTTGCGCCGAGGTATGACATCCTCAATCACCATTTGGAACTGGTTTAATGAAGTTGAAAAG
>NZ_DATNPA010000469.1:0-7078 GCF_036703385.1 Allocoleopsis sp.
TACTTTCAAGTCACTACAGCCCAATTCCCGACTATTGGGAAGAACATCCGTTAATTGACGAAATCGACGAAATTGCGGCAGGGTCGTTTAAACACCGCGAACCGCCAGAGATTAGAGGAACAGGCTATGTGGGGGAATCCTTAGAAGCCGCTTTGTGGGCGTTTTATCACAGTAAATCCTTTGAAGAAGGTTGTCTCCTAGCCGTCAACTTAGGCGACGACGCCGATACAACGGGTGCCGTTTATGGACAGTTAGCCGGAGCCTTCTATGGGGCACAGGGAATACCCCCATCCTGGCGAGATAAGTTAGCGTACCGTGATTTGATTGAATCCTTCGCCGAGCAACTGTTTTCCTTAACCCAATCGACTTAGATAAGCTAGTCGGGAAAAATGGGCGAGAGCCGCTTGCTTCTTAGCTAAGAGGATGGCATCTTGCTTTGGAAAATTGCTGAAGCTCCTATAGGATGAGCATCTCGCTCGTTCACTAACGGCTGATTAACGGCACGACCACTTAGTACAAGCGTATCCAAAAACCAACCATAAATAAGGCAGAGAAATTATCATCGTTAAAAATCTTAATAATTCTTAAATTTGTCACTGCTTTTCAGCACATTCCTCTATATTAGACTAAAGCAATCAATATTCCGGATAAAACAAACCTATAAAACACTAAGCAAAGAAAAATCGGTCGCAGTCTCTAAGCAGAACAAGATCACGATACCTCTAGCATCGCTTTAAAACTTTCCGGATATTGACCAATCAATCACCTTACAAACCCCCACCATTTCAATAAGAGGAGAGAAATGGCGATAGGGGTTAGTTGGTAGCTATCAGTTAGTAGCTACTAGCTATGAAGTAAATCCCCGTCCTCAGGTTATCGTAGCAGCGCTTATCGTTAGCTACAGATATTTTTGGTGCATCTACCGAGCGTGACGCAGGAGGGCGGAGAAATTCTAGTAATGTCTGAGTCCGTAACTAACTTTTGTTAAGCACTACCTTGGGGTTATTTATAAATGGCAAAAATTCAAGTCTCTCAACCAGTAAGCGTCAACGATGAACAATCTCTCTATTCTGAAAAGCAAACACTCTTTCCGGAACTCTCCTCAACTGAAACCAAGGTATTCAGTGAGGGTCATGTCCTGCGATTTTCTGAACCTGAGTTTGATCTAAAATATCGCTCAACGGAAGAACCAGAGACACAAGCTTTCAGCGAGAACAAACAATCCATATCTCCAGCATTGCGCCAAACTCAGCAGGCTGGAAGTGGTGTAGCAGTAGCTCGGTACCGATCATCTGGAGTCAGACGGTGTGGCGGACTGAGCGAGTTCTAATCCCGAACTAGCGATATGCTAGCCAAGTGGGATGCGAAGCACATCTTTACAGCCAGCCGATTTGACTAGCTAGGACAGAGTCTTGAAATTTGCCACTAGTGTGGGTAGAGGCGTAAGACAGGCAACATATCTATTCGTCTCTAGTTGAGAGCAGAGACGTTGAAAGAATTACCCTAGGAACAGCTGAATTCTTGCAGCAAGTTTTTAGAATCCCTACCCTAAGCCCCCTTCCTGTTAACAGGAGGGGGTTAAATATTTTCTATATAGATTTTTGGCTATCAACTTAAAGCGGGAAACTTGACCTAATGGTTCATGGTTCATGGTTCATGGGGTCAAGCAATGAACTATGAACTATCAACCATGAACATCTGTCCTGGCTTAAACGGGTAGCCATTTTTTAAGGGAAACTTAAGAGTAAATTTGTATAACTAATCCATCGATGAAACCGATGATTAAGGCTGGTGAATTCGGTGCTCCCACACGCAACACAGCGGTAACTTGGTAAATTTCTTCCGCAACTAGCCCAACGGATGTGGGTGTAGCGATCGCTAATGTAGGAGTGTAGGTAAAGAGCTTGGCAGATGTATCAACAGAGGTATCACCGAGTTCAATTTTAGAACCCAGACCACAAGGTTCCGCGAAAAAGCTTACCTTGATACACAGGCACAACGGTACTAATGCGATCGCACCACATCCCCCAAACTCCACCGTGACTCGCAGTGAAAATGGTTCGTGCTGATGAAGAATCGTTTCTGGATACTCAGTATCAGGAGCTGTCGTAAAAATGGTGAGGTTAGAGAGCGTGCAGTTGATAGGGGCAACTTGGACATGAGAACCCTTCATGAGCCGTTAAATGCAGAAACAATTCTCCTGAATTGCGATCGCTCAGATTTTAGCCTTTATATCCTACTGAGGGTTGAGGAGCAGTATCATTCTTTTAACGAAACTTAGGATCATCCCTCAAATTTAGACAGAGGTAAGCCGTGAGCGCTAATTCCCTTGGAGGCTTTTGCCGTCGTATAGTACGGGCGTACCGCCAACATTTTCCTGTTCAGGGTGGAGGAGGTTGGATGGAAGCTGACACAATGTTTTTCAGCTTTGACCATCCACAATGTACTCTCCTGTTGGGCTTAACGCCAAGTAATCCTGAACTAAGAAAAAGGCTGACTGTGAATTTGAGTTCCTTCGATAATGAACTCTCTGTCAGTGTTGACTCAACGGGGATTAAATGGCACACTCCTGCGCCAGAGGGCTTTACCTCTGAAGAATTAGAAAACTTCGAGAATCTGGCTAGCCGTGTTTATTTGATTGCTCTTGACTCCGTTGAGCAACTTAGACTTTTAACCTCAGCGATGGGCTGAACGCCAAATCAATAGACTCTCCTTTAGAGCTGTTGACTGAACCGCCACAGCCTAATAGGTTGAGTGATATGAGTTCACCCAGTAGGTGGATGGGAATTTGTGCGTCTTCAAATTAAACACCAGCAGCGGCGCTCACAACAGAAAAATCTTATTCCTTCTGTCCTCTGACTTCTGCCTTATTCTCAGATTACGCCGTCAAGCCGCTTCTCTTAGTTATCAATACCGCAAATCTCCTTTTGCTTGGCATAAATACTTTTCATGTGCTTCTTCACCGTGTTTGGAGTAATGCACAATTCTGAGGCAATTTTTTTGTAGGGGTAGTTTGCTCGGTGCAGCAACCAAACCTCTTGTTCACGGGAAGTCAGTCCATATTTTTGGGCTTCTTCCAGAGCTATATTCTCGATCACTTGATACCGATCATCCACCGTAATCAAAATACAGGGATGTTGGATCGTTTCTAACCTCAGCCATCTAGCTCGAATATTTAAAGTGGTAAAGTCATCGGTCAAAATTTCAGACTCCATTTGCCAACGTTGATTCGGAAATAAACTGCGGCTTTGTATTAACGATTGACAAACATGCCAGATTTCAATGGGAACTAAATTAGCAGGCGATCGATAGTGATTCAATTGCCGCAAAACTCGACGGGCACTATCATTGGCATAAATGAGCTCTCTTTGATCGCTGAGAATCAAAATGCCCTCAATGAGATTTTCAATCGCTCCAGGCCGTAGTATAGAATGTTGCTCAAGGTTTTTAGAAAATGAGGTAGATTTTAGCGATTTTGTCCCAGAGGTTGGTCTTTCAGTAACAGGGATAACATTGCTTAAGTTGGTAGTTGCCATGTCTATCAAAAACCTCTTTCATTACATCCATCCGAATTGATAGATACACTCCGAAGTTTATATTGCCAACCTACCATCTTGTGTAGGTAGAAGTAACTCACAATTTTAGTACCAAGAGTAATATCAACTCTTGTTGCACTAGTCCTCTAAGTAGGTAGGCGCAATTAAAACTATCTATGTTTAGTTTTGTAAATCAATCCAGGCTCCCGCAATTAAGCTTTAAACCAGATTTACATACTGTTACATAATTGGTTTATTAACTACCTACTTAATTAGAATCAGGGAGATAATCGCTGAGTTTATTTGTAGTCAACGCTGCCTTCGCTGAATACCAATAGGTTAATGATGTAGCCGACCCTGATCTGCTCAGCAATCCTCGTCTTTATTTAAGCAAAAAAATTTCAAATTATCTATATCAAAAACAATTTGATTATTGCTATTATTTCTTACTGCCTTAATAAACACTACTAAATTCATAATTCTTTTTTTTATCTAACCGGAGATTTTCAGAAATCTTAAAAGCATCATCAATGTTATTGATAAATTTTCGCTTAACTTTTCAGTAGAAATGAAAGGTACCCATTGAAGCATGACAAGTATCTGCAATTAGTACATCCCTGATGATTTTAAGCTCGTGTCCAAACACATGGTTGTTTAAGAAGCCTGATTCAGAGCCGGGGAACTGTTGTATCATCTAGATGGGGAATCACCTGTGTTGAGCGATCGCATTGCTGGATTAAGCCGCTCTAACATCCACTGGCAGAGTTGCTTACTCTCTAGAGCAGACCCAATGATTTTAACAGTGTCGGTTTCGATATGGCAAACTATCGCCCGTTGCTCTGCCCCAGATTGAAGTTGTCTAACCTGAAACTCTACCGTAAATGAGGCTAGTGATGACCATTGTTTTTTCCCAACGGTTGTGGAGAAGTGTTCTTCAACAGTAAGATCCGTAGATTCCGCAACCCGCTGTAAGGATGCCCTTTCCTCATAGCTAGGTGCAATCCAAGGTAGGGCTTCTTCTGCTTTCTCGACAGTTCCTCCTTTTCTACTGTGACAGTTAGTTAATAGCTGATTTGAACACTGGATATCAGGTAGAGACTGGTCGTTTTCTGTGGTTTCCGTATTGGTTGATTCCTCGACCTGCTGTGATGAATTCTCTCTTAATTCCAAGAAATTTTCATACTCAGCCAACATCATTTCTTGGAAAGAGCGGTATCGATCCGCTCCTGGCAGCCAATCACCAAAAAACCAAGCCTCCCACTCTCCATCCTCAGTAATCACCTGCGGATTGAGCAGATAGATGGTTGACTCCCCGATGTCGCTGATTTCTAGAACCTTGTGCAGATACTCGACTCGCAACTTGCTGCAATCTTGCTCATCGCCGTAAATCAAATAGTCTGCATCTGAAATCGAAGGCGTAACGAGGCGACCATTGCCGGAGAGATCGAGATTCAGAGAGCTATTCCCATAGCGTTCTACAAAAGCACTAATCCAATCTTGATGTCTGACAGAAAACCATTCGATATCTTCAGTAGACCAGAGTCGATAAATGAACGGTGTTGTCTGACGCCAACCGTTTGTGACTTTGAGAAACTCTCGATAGGAGGGAGGCAGAGCCATTCCCAAACGAGCTTCCGCACGAGCAATTTGCTCCTCTGTCGCACCCGGATACCCTAACCATTTGGATTCAATGACAGCTGGTGGCAGTCTTTCTGGGTTATCCATCATGGATTCTATTAATTCTCGACTCCACTGTCTTAAGAAACTTTCCCAATTGAAAGAGTTCATTGTTCAAAGACTGAGCTAGACGACTTGAAGCAGTGGCACCTTGAAGCTGCCTAGAGTCACAGGTACACATTGAAGTTTCACGATCGCCTGTAAGCGGTAGACTCCTGGTTCCATCGTGATATCAGCAAGCACGGCTGTATAAGAGAGTTGCCCTTTCGTAAGAGTAGCTGACTCTGTATCACCTAAATGGATGACTTCACCCGTCATTCGATTACGAACGTGAAATTGAGCGTAGTACTCAACCTGCTTATTGGTCAGATGAAGTGCCGTCAACCCAGTCAGATTAAACCCAACTTCAAGCGCGAAAGGTGTCTCATAACTCAGAGGGTATGGAAACACTCGATTACCCTTGGCAACAACCATTGGTCTTGGAGTTTGGTGAGCTTGCAAGGCTCGTATCTGGGTGATTTCTAGGGTTATCGGTGGTACCGCAACTGGACTCTCGGCTGCCAATGACTGGCACATCTGTTCACTGATTTGTTCCAGCATCCACTCTTGGAGTTGATCGGCTCCAATCTCAGACCACGTTTGAAATTTATTAGCCTCGATGTAGTGAATTATTGTTCTTTGTTCCTCTCCCTGTTCTTCAGTAATGCGGGACTGAAACTCTACTCGAAAGGAGGCAAATTTCCGCCATTCATCTTGATTTGTTAAAGGAGAAACAATAGCCCCAGCTTCTACATTGGGTGATGGTAGAATTCGCTGGGGTAATTCACTTTCTGTTGTTGAGGAACTTTGAGGTTGCTCTGCTTCTGTATCTGCTAAGGCCATGACGTGCTGGAATAATTCACTTTCCTGAGTTGGGAGATTCGAGAATTGCTCTTCTCCTCTATCGGAGGACTCAACAAACGGCTGTGAGGATAGCTCCGCAGTAGCAAGTGCTTGAGACTGAGCAATCCATCCTTCAATCTCACTTTTTGAGACAGTATGTCCTTGGGTTTTTAGGCGTGACTCAACTTCATCAACTGAAAGCTGGGCCAAGTCCTGGCAGGTGTGGATATTGAACAACTCCTTGAGCCATTTTTGCTTAACGGGTCCGATTCCTTTGATTTTAGTTAAGTCATCACTGTTTTTCCCGTTGATATTGGTTAGGTTCTTACCTTTAAGTGATGTAGTCATCGCCTGTTCCTCACTTTGCTAGCAGAGGCAAACCGAACCGATTAATCAGCTTTTGTGCATTGAGTTGGCACATAATAAGTAGCCAAGATACTTGTAACCCGGAAGGTTCCCTATTTTGAATTGATTGGGCAATCGCTCTACTGATTCTCGATGAAAAAACTGGCAGGTACAAGTAACCTGCCAGTCAGAGTGTTGTTTCCTGGGTACCTCAGAAATAACAACACTCGGTTTATCAACGCTGAGGTTTAGTTAAACCTAAACTTACATCGCGGGGTAAACTTGAAGCAGGATTTCTTCAATATAGCCATACCCATAGATGTACTGAGCGCAAGGATGATTGCCAGGGCCAACGGTGACAGTAGCACCAATTTCATAGAGTCCAGGAGTTAGCTTGGCTTGCTCTGGAGTCAGTTCCTTGGAGATAGTGTAGATAAATTTATCTTTCTCCGTCACGATGCTGGCGTTGACATCTACTTCAGATGCAGCCGAACCAAAGCCCTCGAAGCCGAAATCAACACTAACCGTTGTACCCAAGCACATCAGAAGTTTGCTCAGCGGGCTGCTATTGAATTCAATGTCCACACTAATTGTAAACTTCTCGTCTGATGCAACGATATACTGTGATTGATGAAGGT
>NZ_DATNPA010000470.1:0-6467 GCF_036703385.1 Allocoleopsis sp.
ATCGAATTGGGAGAAATTGAGGCGGTACTGAGTCAACATCCGGCAGTATTCCAGACAGTAGTGATTGTTCAGGAGGACATACCAGGTGATAAGCAGTTGGTGGCTTATATTGTTGTGAACCAAGAGTACACATCGACTGTAGGAACGCAAGGTTTGACGCCCCTACTACGTGAATTCCTCACAGAGAAATTGCCACAGGACATGGTGCCTTTAGCCTATGTGGTGCTAGATTCCCTACCGCTGACACCCAATGGCAAAGTAGAGCGCCGTCTCCTACCTAGGGTAGATATACTGAATCTTGACATCAAAGAAGATTATGTGGCACCACGAACTGCGATCGAAGAGGAGCTAGCGAGAATTTGGGGTAAGCTTTTGGGGAAGCAACAGGTAGGGATTCACGACAATTTCTTTGAATTAGGCGGTCATTCTCTGCTAGCCACACAGCTAACCTCTCGGATACGGGATGCCTTCCGAGTAGAGTTACCTGTAAGCCAGTTATTTGAAACACCAACTGTGGCGATGTTAGCGAGGCAGATTGAAACAATTTGTTGGGCAACGAAAGGATTAAATACCAGTAATTCTCAGGGTAACGAGCGCGAAGACGTGGAATTTTGAGACAAAAGTGGCGAATACCATTTTTCATAACTTCCCTATTAGCTTTGAGTGCTTGAGCCATGCCCAATCCCACAAAACCAGCCGCAATAATCAAATGCTTTAATGTGGTATCAACCATCTGCTGAGTTTTCGCGAACCGACTGACTTGTACCCTTTTTTAGTTTCCTCATGAACTCGTTGCCGATCCAGTCTAAAAGTCCAGGAGTATACCGTTTGAGAAGGTGGATACTTTTAGCGCTCGCATCGGGAAAGACATGCAGTTGATCGCGAATAATTCCTTGAATCGTTTCGCGCATCACGTCCGCTGGGTCAGTTATCCAGTTTTCTGGTAAATGCTGGTTCTCTTGAGCAAATGTTCCATAGCGTTCCGCTTGCAGAATTGGAGTGCGGCTGAAAAACGGATAAACAACTGTCACTTTAACGTTATAAGCCTTCACGTCATCAAAGAGTCCTTCGCTAAACCCCCGTAACCCGAACTTGCTCGCTGCGTAAGGAGTTAACCCACTTACAGCCGACCAGCCTGCTACCGAAGAAATATTGACAATATGTCCCTTTTGACGAGCAATCATGTCAGCCGCAAAGAGTGCGCTTAACCGCATGGGTGCCATTAAGTTTACCTGCATCAGCCCCTCCCACTTTTCGGCTGGAACTTCATCAGTCCGACCAACCACCGCGATTCCAGCATTGTTAATCAAAACCTCAACGGGAACGCCAAGCGCTTTGACTTGATGATAAAGCGATTCACTTCCCTCACGAGAAACCAAATCAGCAGCTAGGCAAGCCAGTACCTTACCGGTGGTAACTTCCTGCTGAATTACTTCAACCCGTTTTTGTAGAACGGCTTTATCCAAATCGGTAAGGATTAATCGGCTACCCGCCATCAATAACTGTCGGGTTAGTTCCTGTCCGAAACCACCGGCTGCCCCCGTAATCAACACAACTGCCTCACGTAGCTGGGTCATGTTTTTGCTCCCTGTTAGCGCTTGGGTTAAATTTTAGGTGAGCTGAGTGCATTCAGTAGTAGCAGCGACCACGGTACTTTAATATCAGGTACGAGCCATGAGTACTTTCTGAGTGGGGGCAGGGCAAAGGGGAGCACGAATCGCAGAGAGCGTAGGGATGCAGGACGCTCACCGTTTTGGTCTACCAGTCCATAGTGTTGAGCGAGTTCGGCAACAATTTGCACCCGACCGGTTCGGCGCATTACAGTTGGGTCTGCTGCCAGGGCAGCGATGACTCGTCCTGTTAGCAAAGGAGTTTCCCAGTTGTAGCCCTCCTTGATGGCTGAGGTTTGTGAGTCAGCAGCACTGCTTTCATCCATTTCGGCAACAAAACGGGAAATGTGTTCAGTACCAACAATACCGGGCCAAATTGACAGCGAAGCAACGTTATGCTGCTTGAGTTCGATCGCCATATCAGCCGCTAAGCGATCGCACGCTGCCTTGCCTGCACCGTAGGGAACGCCAAAAATGTAAGATAGACCGCCCCATGAGGAGATGGTACAAATCAGTCCTTGCTGATGCTCCGTCATCATCCGAGCCGCAAAAACACTGGCAACATAGTGGCTGCGAAGTCCCACATTGTTACAAGCATCCCAAAAACTCGGTTCGCTCTCCCAGAAGGGCTTTCCATTAGAGTTCCCTAGTACTTGTACCCCTGAGTAAACATTATTGACCAGCACATCGAGGTGTCCCTGCTCGTCTTGGATGCGATCAAAGAGCATACGCACTTGCTCATCGTCACTATGATCGACCTGGATGGGAATGCATACACCACCGGCTTCCTCAACAGCTAATTGAGTATCACTCAGGCTCCCAGAGACGTTATCTCCAGAGTTGGAGCTGTCTATTGTGCGACCTGTGATGTATACGGTTGCACCTGCCTCACCGAGTCCAATCGCAATTCCCTTGCCAATCCCCCGCGTAGCACCTGTAACCAATGTGACTTTGCCTTCAATGTGTTTCATGCTCGCTTTTTTATGTAGTCAGAACTATCTAAAAAATAGCAGGGGAAGCAGGGAGGGAAACTAGACAATTTAGTAATAGCGATCGCGCCTTCATCCCATGCAAAATGCATGAAGCGCAGCTATCCTGAAGGAAATCGCAGCCTCACCTCATCCAAATGCGATTCTGCACAATTATTTACGAATATTTAAACTGTAGCAAATCCGAAAAAAATGACTAAAAAGCGGATATTTTTCCAGAACTATTTTGTTTTCCTTAATCGCCATCCTATAGGCAATTTACTATAGATTGTTTAGTAGTAGAAGCCATAAACTTTAATAATAGAACATTCTATTTGTATTTCTTGAATACTATTTACATAAATTTATATTTTTTATAATATCGATTATGTTGTTGATTTGATTTACCGATGAAGACCATTGATCAAGTAATTCGGCTGAACTACACCCGCCTCTCAGAAAGTATCCAAGCTGAGTTAAAGTTTCTGTCTGAACTTTCAGAAATTACGGATGATGAACGGTTCAGGCAGTCTATTGTTGAGGTGATTTACCACCTTAATGATTTGTCAGATGCAATTAACTTGCAACGGCGATATCTGAGTCCTCGCGGTTGATGCTCAGTAGCAGTTAGTTAGTTGAGCTTTTGTTTACCCCCCTAACCCCCCTTATTAAGGGGGGAACAAGAGGTGAAGTAGGTAAGGAGCAAAATACCCATTGTTTTCCTTTTTCCATTTCCCCTTTTCCCTTTTGCCTTTTTCAAGGGAGGCTAGGGAGGTTAACAAAGGCTGATACTATTTCATTTTTGAATTTATTTCATCTGAGCCTGCCAAGTGCCTGAAGCAAAGCTATTCCAAAGGGAATCGCATCCCTTTATCCTGCCAAATGCGATCGCACTTTAGCTAAAAACCCGATTATTTGGTAATGCGATCGCACTCTATAAAATGGTGTTCGCACTATACTTTAGTGCGAACCAAGTTCAACAACTTACCCTGAACAGATTCCAAAATAGAATCTCGGATGTAAGCACTGGCATTGAGAATTTCCACACCAATCAACTCTCCGTCTGCATTGAGTTCAGCCGTAATATTTGGACTGATTTCAACACTTGCTGATTCGGGTTCTTCGGAGATTAGCAGATGAAGAATATCCTCTTCTTTGAAGTAGTTCATTTGCGGCAATGGTTGCTTTTTTTCAGACATTTGTGATAAACCGCCCAGTTTTTAGACGAAATCGAATTTGCTGCCGGGTTGTGGTGTGAATTGTAATCGGTGTAATCGTGTTTTCGCTTTGTTCATAAGGAATTAAAACTAGCTGCTCACGATGCTTTCCAACTGCGATCGCCCGATCTGTTTCTACATCATAATATCGTTCGCTAGAGAACCGTAGGATATCTTCAATGAGGTCAAAGTCAAAATCTCTTTGGGTTGCACGGTAACGAAGATAGGATGTCCAGATAATCTCAGGCATTGGTTCATGATTAGCAGTTTCTGTCACCCATTATTATTCCTGCGATCGCCTTTCCTAACATCCTTGCTCGCATCCTCTCCTCCTCCTATACTTGATCGCATCTGCTCATCCTGCTAGGTGCGATCGCATCCTCCTCAACTAGAACAGCTATTTTGCTCTCGGACGCAACTCGAAAGCGAAATCAGCACGGAGGCATAAGCTGACAGAATAATAACTTTATCTATTAGCCTATCTTAAGGTGAATGGCACTGAATTAAGGGAAAAGCGATCATTCTTTGGAAAAACCCGGATTGGGGGGAGACCCCCCAATCCCCCCACTGGGGGACGAAGCGCTTCCCCCAGACCCCCTCCGCAAGGGTTGATGGGTGAGGTATGAGAGTTCTTAAGTCAGTGCCATTCCTCTTAAGTCAGTGCCATTCATATATAGTTGAGTTGATGCTCATCGCCCATTCATGCATTGGGTACCACTTTGCGTGGCGCTAGGAAACCAAGGACAATTGCCACCAAGATCAATGCTGGAATATCGCCGAGGAGGTGTCCACGTTCCGCAGAGTCAATCACTGCGTGTACCGCCATGATCAGCCCGTGGACAACACTCGACCAGACGGTGAACCAGATTAAACTCAGATGCGCTTCTGGTTTTCGAGAAGCCCATAGTAAAAAGATACCGAGCGTCGCATAAATGCCGACGATCATCTGTTCGTATTCGTATTGACCTGGTTGCCATGACCAGCCCGATGACCAAAACTTCATCAACGGATAGACAAGGAGAAAAGCAATTCCAACAACAACGAGGGCGATTCGCAAGTACCGATACTGCTCATCCATTACTCTAACCTCCCACTATTTTTCCGGGTAGTATTTACCAAGGGAATGCCTATTTGTAATATTAATCTCGCTAGTGACACTTCAACTTTGGAGTGTTAGGAATCTTCTTGTTCTTCGTGGTTTAAAGCTGATTCGATACTGAATCGTCTCATCAAAAACTCCAAAGCACATCGCGCCCACTTCCCACACATTCCTATAGGTCGTAACTTGTTCCATTCTCGGCTAACCACTGCTTGCGCTCAAGATAATTCGGCAAAATCCGCTCAAAGATTGGTGAGGTTCTCAAGGCAATCGTTGATGAGGAGCGATCGCATTCTCAACAAGCTTCAACATATTCACACAGAGTAGTTGGTTCGGGAACGGGTAAACCCTCTTCTCGTAAACCATCCAAATGAAAAGCGGTAAGCGAAGCCATGCCGTAGGCTTATCGCTTCTTTTATCTGTTGTTCTATCTCCTCAATCGTTGCACCTGTCGCCACCCATCCAGGCAAATCTGGAACATAAGCTGAGTAGTTGCTCTCTAGCTTTTCAATTACAATCGCATAGCGCATTACTCTTCTTCTCCTGCGTCCTTCTGTTTCTTGAGTTGAGCTTGCGTCATTATGCTGTTTAACGTGCCAGATACTCGCATCGTCGGAGGGTTTACCTGCAATTGTGACTAAACCAGACTTTGTTGGGTGTTTGAACTGACGATCGCTGCCCCTAGTTCTTGCCAGATACCAGCCATCTTCTTCTATTAGCTTAATCACTTCCCTAACTTTCAGGCTGACCCTCTATCACCATTGCACCCTCTCAACCTGCCAAAATGCGATCGCACTTTCAAAGAATCGTCATAGGAAGTGCCTCTGCTAGAATTGTTGGCTTCAAATCGCGCTAAATCTGTTGGCGGAACGCTCTAATGGCTTCTCCCGCGTCAGTCTCCGCCATCAAAATGCAGCGTCTGAGCAAATCAAGGTCGAGTTCACTGAGTCCGGCTAGCTGGCTGCGCTCAATGGGTTCATAGCTATTGCCTCGAAGATGATAGAGCTTCAGCAATCCATCTGCCCAGAACCAAACCTCTGGAACACCCAAAGCTTTATAGCGTTCCAACTTACTGATTTCACCACTGGTGAAGACGACTTCAATCGACAAATCTGGAATTGGCTTTACGCTCCCGATGCAGTATGACTCGTCTGCTTGAACCGAGACAACTCCTTCTTTTTCTTGAGTCATCGATCGAGTTGGCTGAAAGAAAATGCCCTTTTCTGTAAGAAAGGTTGTCACTAAGTAACCGATGATACTGGCAAAAATTTCATGTTCGCGTCCCGGCATGAGAATCTCAATCGCCCCATCATAGTAAAACAGCCGCACCCCAGGAGAACCATTATAGCCCTTTTGGATGAACTTGAACTGTTCCCACGTTCCATGATGAACAATGCGTTGGTCGGTGGTTTTGTTCAGTAGTGGGGACATGGCGTTCACCTCTGGCTATCCTTGCCTGAGTCAATACTTTTAGCTTACTCTCTCGGCTTGTTGGGAACGTATCTTCATTTTCCTACCATTTCAACTTAGCGCAGGCGATCGCTCCCACGTCTCATCCATCCCTAAAGGTCAT
>NZ_DATNPA010000471.1:0-2072 GCF_036703385.1 Allocoleopsis sp.
CCCCAATTCTGGGGGACTTTGAAAGTCCGGTTCCCCCCAATTTTGTTTGGGGGGGCTGGGGGGTGTGAAATGTGACATTGATAAAGCCAATTGGTATTAATTAAGGGGGGAGAAAGAACTCCATCTACCGAATTTAGAGACGAAGAGTCAAACCTGATAATGATTTACAAATTTGTTCTTGGCTTTGCGCTCGGCTTTCTATTAACTACTAACATTTCATCGAGTCTCCCAGAGCTAGGTCTAAACCTGCTCAGTTCGCTCAATACTGTGTACCCTGCGGGACTCCAAGGCGCGGTGCTTTTACTACTAAGAGTTAGCGTTGGCGTGTTGTTTCTGCTGCACGGCTACCCTAAAATAACGCATCTTCGACAGTGGGCTGAGTCACTAAAAATGCCTATCTTTCTTTGCTTGCTCTCAGCAGCATCTATGTTAGGCGGTGGGATTTGCCTGATTTTGGGATTCCTCACCCTACTAGCAAGCCTACCAATTCTCGGTTCAATGGTGTTTGCCATTTATTTACACCTCTCGAAAGGGCTGCCTTTTGTTGCCCGCGATCCCTACTTAATTCCTGAAGGGCAGTATAAGGGGCCGAACGGAAAAGGCGAACCACCAAGCTGGGAAAAGGCTTTTATGTACTGCGTTATGCTGATTGCGATCGCGGTTTTAGGTCCGGGTGCCTATTCGCTGGATTCTTTGATTTTTAGAGCGTGACCATCACTCAATGCGTAAAGTGAGTATCCTGTCAAGCACGAATTGTTAGAAGACTCAAATCATAATCGCCCCAAGAGCTGGTTTAAAGTGAAATCCGATGCTGAAAGTTCATCTGTGATTGCACTACTGGATAAGTTCAGTTGCAATGAAAAAATGTAAAGCTTAATAATGTTTTTCTACACGACCTTATCCGTCAAAAATTCCTGGTGCTTTAATTAAGAATGACAATCCGTTGTTCACAATCAGACTGTTATCGGTAGGAAACGGTTAGCATCCGTTGGTCTTCAAAGGTTCTCTAAAAAGAATTTTTGTAGAAGTAGGTGTATGTTGACAAGTGTGCCATGACAGCGAAACAGTAGGTACTCAATGACAGAAGATTTAGATCCCAGCCTACAGGTCAATGTTTTGGCGGCTGCCTTACAGATGGATCGTCAAGAGTCGGGCGATTTGTTGGAATTTCTGGCACACAAGCTGGAACTGGCTTTACCTCAACAAACTACTGTGACTCGTAGTAGTAAGCTGTTCTCTAAAGCACGCCCGGTCAAGGAAGTTACGGTACGGTTTAACGATTACCACTATCAGATTGTGCGCGAGCAACACGGTTTGCTGACAGCTAAGGTGATGAAGGTGGTGCGAGGGGTTGTGCTGAAAACGACTGAAATCTCGGTTGACCAGTGGACGGAGGATATTGCCCAGCAGCTTGCTCAATTAGCTCAGCACAGTGCTCAAACTCGTAACGCCTTGAATAAGTTTGTTTTGGGTGGAGGTTGAACAGATGCCTTGGTGGGAGTCCCCGGAACAGAAGAGTCGGCGAGAGGCGCACGAGGCAACTCGCAGAGCATTGGAGCGAGGTCAGATTCCCTACAAGGCAAGACATCGCTTGGAGATGCAACGCCAGAGCGAGTCTTCCTTCTTTACCAGTGACCTGACTTGTCGAGAATATCTACTGACTCAGGAAGCTGGGTATGAACCTATTGGCTTAGTGATGGGAACGGCTTTCTATAAAGTCAGCTTTTGGGGATACTTTAACGGCTACCGCACCTATACGGGAGAACTGACTCAACTGAGCGAAGCCCAATTGGCAGCGAGGGAATTAGCGATCGCTCGACTGCGCCAAGAGGCGTCACTGCTGGGCGCTCATGGGGTGATCGGTGTGAGGCTGAAAGTGGGTGGCTATGACTGGAGTGCTCGGACGGTTGAGTTTACAGCAGTTGGGACTGCCATTCGTATTCGCGATCTGCGCTTCGCAGCAGCGCTTCGCTATCGCCAACCCGACCCTCAACCCTTCACCAGCGACCTCAGCGGCCAGGAGTTTTGGCAGTTGCATCAAGCAGGATACTATCCTCGCGGACTCGTTTTTG
>NZ_DATNPA010000472.1:0-4662 GCF_036703385.1 Allocoleopsis sp.
TTACTTCCTTAAATAAATTGTTAAAAAAATTTTATTAATTTATGATTATTCTGCAAAAATTACCAATTTTAATTATTAATTAAGACTTACAAACAGGCTTAACATTTACCTCTCTCATTAGGCAGAATTCAGGAACAGCAAGTGTTGTTACCTTGTTAATTAACCGCGCTACCAACTGAGAAGAAAGAATTAATTAGAGCTAAGACAAAGCAACCAAGATGGAGCTTTAGATATCGCCACAGATAGATAAAGACTATTTAGCGGATTACATCTATTGGTAGAAGAGTATTGCCTCCTTAGAACGAGACTCTTCAGCTGCATAGTTTTCAAACTATTAATAGAAGCTAGGTTCTTTTTTAGCTCAGATTTCTTGCATCCTCAGCTGGCAACTGAGAGTGTCTTTGAGACGTTTAGTTTCGCTGATGGTCGCGCATTCAATTAGGTTTTGGGTGTTTCTACATGTCTATTACAGCTTTCTTAGCCGAATTTTCTATTCCAGAAATTCTTCAGTTTATCGAAAAAGGGCATAAAACTGGCTTGCTGACGATTCATATTAAATCCGCATCCCCAGCAAGCAAGAGCAGTGTTCATTACATCTGGGTAAATCAGGGTTGCCTTGTGGCAGCGGCTATGCAATTAAACCAGCAAGGGTTAGTGAAACTGATTGAGGAACAACAGTGGGTGAGCGATCGCGTATTCGACAAATTGATTCATTGGTGCTGTCCCATTAGTGAACCGATGGGAACGTACCTCAAAAGTCAAGGTGTCTTGCACATCGAACAATTGAAAGAACTCTTCTATCTTCAAGTATTACAGCCAGTATCAACCTTGTTTCAACTCAAGGATGGTATTTTAAAATTCGACCAAAATGTATCCATCCCAACGCGAGAAATGACGGGCTTGAGCATATCAGCGGGAGTCTTACAGCATTGCCTTCTAAGGGGTGGAAACCCAGCCTCCTTAGCTCTTGGAAGCGTTGGTGTGTTGGGCTTGAGCGGGTTTCCCTTAGAGCTTCTGGTGAACCACATTAGCCTTCCGAAAGCAGTCGGGCAAAAAACAGCGCTCTTCGCATAAACCAGCAACACTTTGAACAATCTCAGTGATAAGCTGCTGTACTATCTAAGCAAGCCTAATGTGGATGGGTTTTCAAGCCCATCCCACAAGAGTTTCATAAATTTGATTATGCAAAATTGAACGCCTGTTCGCTTATTAACTTATCAACCTCTATCTCAAAATAGCCATGAACACATGATACGAAGTTGCGTTCAAATGACATCTATCAAAGATTACTCTAACTAAATTAATCGGCTATATTAAATCAAAATGAGGATGACCATCTCTCTAAATAGTGAACAGCTGCCTATGGAAAAACAGCCACTTATTTTAGCTGTAGATGACAATGAAGATAGTTTAACTCTACTCATTGCGGTTTTGGAATTATACGGTTGCATTGTTATCACAGCAACAGAAGGTTCAAAGGCTTTAGCTTTAGCAGAGAGTTATCAACCTGACTTAATCTTACTTGATTTAATTTTACCCGACCTCAATGGTGAAACAGTTATCAGTCACCTCAAACAGAATTCCAAAACCAGCCAAATTCCCATCATAGCCACGACGGGTTTAGCAAGAACAGCAGATCAAGAATATTTTCTTAAACTAGGCTGTACACACTATCTAATCAAACCCTATATTATTGATGAACTCGAAAAACTGCTCTCTCTCTATCTCAATGAAAATTGAGCGGAACAGAGGGTTCAGGCTTCTTTTTCAGCAACATTCAGGGCTCGATGCATCTATCTTCACAGGACGGTTAAGTATGACTAAGGGAGTTTTCTACTGCTACCAAATCCCCCGATGTAACCTAGCTAGGATTGATTGGATTTTAGAGAATCCAATTCGAGACTGGGAACTGGAAGTCGAAGTGGGTCAACCCGTATGGAGGGTGGAATATAATCATAATCACCCCAGTATGCAGAAATTTAATCGACTTACTACCTGTACAGCCTGTCAATTTCTCGGTGTGGTCTTTGACGATGATGTCGAAGATGAGTTTGAAGAGGAGTGGCAGGAAGCAACGCTTGTGTGGCATTAATCCAGGTTGTAAGGGTTGTAGGAATAGTCCCCCAGTTCCCTCAGCTATCATAAGGAGGGCGCTGGGAAACCCCTCGTATGAACTTCGGCAGATTCCGACTTCAACCGGAACCAAGTATTTAATCGGTAGCGAACGACGAAGTTTTGATGCGTGTGATTCTCCACGTTTGAGAAAACGTCAGTACTGCTTGAGTTTACGTCTTCTCGTACTGATGCAGCGAAAGAGCTACAACTCCGTCAGTAGAAATAAGCCTATAATGGTAAGGCTTTGGTAGCATGAATTTATGTAATCCAGAATACAGATTTGTAGGCAGTTCCTTCTGGGGCTGTCTTGATATACCTTTGCTAGGAGGTTTTTACTCTGTACGCCGGGTACGGCAGGATCAGAATTTTCCGACGCATGACAAAACGCACTCGTAAAAAACGTCAACCTTCCCACTCGTGGTCAAATCAACTGAATGATATGATTCGGGGTGCTTCAGGTGGCTTTTTATTTGGAATTCCTCTGCTTTATACGATGGAAGTTTGGTGGATTGGCTCTCAAATCTCTCCATCCTTAATGTTAGCCATTTTGGCGATTACCTTCGTCGTTGTTTTGCTGCTAAACCACACGGAAGGATTTCGTAAAACCCAAAGTAAGCAGTTTTTCGATACAGTGATGGACAGCTTTGAAGCTTTGGCAATTGGAATTATCAGCGCTACCTGTATCCTTTTTGTGTTAGGCGAGATTACACAGAAAACACCGCTGAATGAATCACTGGGTAAGTTAATCTTGGAAAGCGTTCCTTTTTCGCTAGGAGCCGCTTTGGCGGGTGCTTTTTTAAGTGGCGATCGCTGGTCATCTTCCAATAATCAGGATTCTGACCAACAAGGCAAGAAATCAAACTTTAACGCCACCCTGGCTGATATAGGTGGCACTCTAATAGGTGCGATGATCATTGCCTTTAATATTGCGCCCACCGACGAAATCCCCATGCTCGATGCAGCGATCGCACCCCCCAGGCTTTTAGCCATCATTGCTGTATCGCTGGTAATTTCCTATGGGATTGTTTTCCAGGCGGGCTTTACTACGCAGAAACAGCGCCGACAGCAAAAAGGTATCTTTCAGCGCCCGATTAGTGAAACGGTGATGTCCTATCTTGTTTCACTTTTTGCCTCAGCATTTATGTTGTTTTTTTTCCATCGCTTGAGTTTAGATGACCCCTGGACGCTGTGGTTGAGCAGGACATTAATCCTCGGATTACCAGCAACTATCGGCGGTGCAGCAGGACGTCTAGCGATATGAAAGATATGGATTCATCAGACCCCCTGGAACAACAACCCCCTCGTTCACCCGCTGAGTGGACAACTTTTAGTATTGCCCTGTTGATTGTGGCTGTGATTGTCGGACTCGTCATTTATCAATGGCTGACTCAGAAGAATCAACCCCCTGTAATATCAATTAACCGTTCCAGTGAAATTCGCGAAGCACCAGGGCAATTCTATGTTCCTTTTGAGATCGAGAACACAGGCGGAGAAACCGCTGAGTCCGTTCAGGTAATTGCTGAACTCCGCATTGATGGTGAGGTGGAAGAATCGGGTGAACAGCAAATTGACTTTCTCGCCAGTGGTGAAAAGGAGGAAGGTGCTTTTGTCTTTAGCCGCGATCCTCGAAAGGGTGAACTCGTTGTCCGAGTTGGTAGTTACAAGCTACCTTGACCCAATAAGTTGTAATTCGTAGTTCATGAGCATAGCAATAGTTGGTCACTTCCTGGCCGCTGCGATCGGGGTGAGTTTGGGCTTAATGGGTGGTGGCGGTTCGATTTTAGCCGTTCCGGTTTTAGTTTACGTGATGGGGGTTGCGCCCAAAGCGGCGATCGCAATGTCTCTAGCGATTGTGGGGACAGTGAGCCTGATCGGGGCTATTCCCCACTGGAAACTGGGTAACGTCCGCTTGGGAACTGCCTTTTTGTTTGGTTCGACGGCGATGCTGGGAGCCTATTTGGGGGCGAGATTAGCTTCCCTGGCTTGGATGAATGATACCTTGCAGATGGGACTGTTTGCCGTAACGATGTTGCTGGCAGCGGTTTTGATGATTCGCAAAAGTACTCAACTATCGCAGGCAGAGATGGCAGAAGCAGACACTGACTCTCAGTCTACGCCGAAACGCCGTTATGCGTGGTTTTGGATGGCGATCGAAGGGATGGGTGTCGGTGTGTTAACGGGATTGGTAGGAGTTGGGGGTGGTTTTGCGATCGTGCCTGCATTGGTTTTGCTGGGTAATGTTCCGATTAAGCAGGCGGCAGGAACCTCTCTATTGATTATTGCTCTTAAATCGGTAACCGGCTTTCTCGGTTATCTAGGACAGGTTGAGCTAGATTGGCCTTTGATGGCATCCTTTACCGTGGCGGCTAGTTTCGGTACTATCCTTGGTATTTACCTGGTTCCGTTCATCAAATCGCGACAACTTCAGATCGGATTTAGTTGCTTTCTGCTGCTTATGGCAGGGTTCGTTCTTTGGGAAAATTGGGCAAGCTAGTATTCAGTGAGCAGTGAGCATCAGGCTATAGCGGTTCTCAGTTGTGTGCGCTA
>NZ_DATNPA010000473.1:0-13432 GCF_036703385.1 Allocoleopsis sp.
CGATCGCAACAGCTAAAACGAGCAACAAAAAGGTTACCACCACTAGCGCCGCCCCATAACCAAAGTCTAGGTAACGCATCACCGTACCGTATATATAGATAGAAACTGTTTCCGTCGCACCTCCAGGCCCACCACCTGTCATCACCTGAATTAAGTCGAAAATCCCGAAAGCCTGTGCAAATCGGAACAACAGGGCAATTACAATCTGGGGCATCAACAGCGGTAAGGTAATTTTCCGAAAACTCTGCCACGGACTTGCCCCATCAATCGCATGAGCTTCGTACAGATCAGTAGAAATCGATTGCAATCCAGCCAGCAAAAGGATGGCGATAAACGGTGTTGTTTTCCAAACATCAGCTAAAATCACAGCAATCATGGCTAGGATTGGATCGCCCAGCCAAGTAATCCCCTGAGTAATCACTCCCAAGCGTCGTAGGATATCGTTGACAACGCCGAATTGGTCGTTAAAAATCCAACCCCAAGCCAGTCCCATTAAGGCGGTTGGCAAAGCCCAAGGAATCAGAGTAATAGTTCGGACAATCCCACGTCCTCGAAAGGATTGATTCAAAACAAGAGCAATACCCATCCCTAGCACTAATTCCAGCAAAACTGAGGCAGTGGTAAAGAGGCTGGTATTCCACATGCTTCGCCAGAAGCGCCCGTCGCCCACCATTCGTCCATAGTTATACAAGCCGGAAAACTCTGTTTTCAGCTGGGTGCCCAGATTTTGAGTGAATAAACTTAACCAAAAAGCCCGTCCGATGGGATAAGCAAATACCAGGAATAGCAGGATGATGGCTGGTAATACTAGGAACCAGCCAGTCCGCTGCTCTCGTTCTCGCATTACATCTGTTATCGGTGCAGTAGTCATTCGATTTTGGATTTTGGATTTTGGATTTTGGATTTTGGGTTGTCCCCACGACTGTTAGCGCAAGCGGGCGCTCCAAAGGAGCGACAAGTCGGGGGCTTGAGACCTTTTGAGTTTTTGGCTATCTGAAGTTATAAAGTATGAACAGTGAAAGGATGAAAATTAGGAGCGAATCGCTACATTAGGTGCAGACCGTGGGTGTTGAGAAGTTCGAGCTGGTTTCAAGCTGCCCATTAAGTTTCGAGTTTCCTGCGCGGCTGCCTGCATCGCATCTTTTGAATTCATACCGCCAGTAAAAGCTGCACTCAGATAGCGCTGCAAAATATCTGAAGCTTGAGCATATTGGGCAATGGGAGGACGTAAAACGGATTGTTGAACGGCTTCTAGAAGTTGCGGAAAATGAGGGTATTTAGCAACAATTTCCGGGTCTTTAAACAGGGATTTGTAGGCAGAAATCTCCCCACTTCCTAAAACATACCGGCGCATCGTCTCCTTACTACTCAGGTACTGCATGAGTCGCCACGCTTCCTCTGGATGTTTTGTGGTTGCAGACATTCCTAAACCCCATCCACCTAAGCAGGAACCTCCCTGTTGTCCCGCCCCTTGAAGCATTACTTTGATGCCAATTTTGCCCTTAACTTTTGAGTCTTCCTGATTGGCAAGTTTCCACACATAAGGCCAGTTGCGTAAGAACACCGAACCACCATTTTGAAATAACATGCGGGTTTCTTCTTCACCGTAGGTACTGACACCGGAAGGAGAAATGCCTTTGTTAATGGTGTCGCGCAGAAACTCAACCGCCTGAATTGCCTGAGGTTGGTCGAGACCGACTTCTAGTGTGTCTGGGTTAACCCAGAAGCCTCCGAAGCCTCCGAGTACCTCAACAAACATCGCCGATACACCCTCGTACTGCTTGCCTTGCCAGAGGTATCCCCAAGTCGCCCCTTGCTTACCTTGCAACTGTTGAGATAGAGCAACCATTTGCTGAAATGTTTCAGGAGGTTGAGCTCCAGCTTGTTCCAGTAAGTCTTTGCGGTAGTAAAGCACCCCAGCATCCGAGTTGGTCGGAACCCGATAGAGTTTGCCTTGGTAGCGCCCGCCTTCGACGTTACTCTCTATCATTTCTGCGATTTGTTCAGGAGGCAGTCGATCATCAAGAGGTTTTAGCCAACCCGCCGCCGCAAACTTGGGTACCCAGACAATATCCATGTTGAGAATATCGTAGGGTGAGTCTCCTAGCAAGAAGGCTGAGGTAAGGAGATTTTCTTGGAGGTTGGTATCAAAAGGGCCTTCGACAACATTAATACGAATGTCTGGGTTTTTGTCTTGGAATTCTTGAAAAAAAGGTTTCCAATTGGAAAGAACTTGACCCTGTGCCATTATTGTAATGGTAACGGGTTGCTGGGTCAGGGCAGGCCTTACCCAGACCTGAAATAGTAGACTTAAAACCATCAGGATTCCCACCAGGCTGGAAATTCCTAATTTTTTTAGGGGTCTTTTAAGATGTTTCTTGAGACTATCTAATGCTTTAATATTTCTCATCCTTATTTAAGGAACGTTATACGAATCTGTTGCTTTAGTCATTTATTGAATATGGGCTGCGTTCTAGTGTGAGCGCTTGCACCAATTTATCCTTATATAGCGTCTTTATGACGTCTTACTCAAGCTATTTTCAAAACGCAAACAAATTCAATCTAACTTCAGGTTAATCAATAATATAATGACAAATTGTAAAGATACCCAAATAGCGCATCTATCCAAGGAGATAAATAACAGATAAAGCCTTGATGCCGAGAAAAACAAGATCAGGCTGCCGCACAGAAAGTGATTGAATGAATAACTGACACTCCACTATCCTATGCAGGGAATAGTTCCCAGACATTTTTTATTTGAAAGTTTCTTCTCAACTGATAAGCTAAAAAGTTTTCTAAAAGACTAGTATTTCCAGACAACTATTCTGTCTTAAGAAAGATTTATCCAACCCTACCTCTCAAGAAGGAAGGTTGAATATGAATACCTTGTTACATTGCAATTGATGTAATTCGTTGATAAATCTTTATGCCAGACGTTGAAAATACAATCCTTAATGCAAAAGACAAGCTTCCGAACGTTACGCCTACTCCGCCAAGCCAGCAAATGCCGCAATCGAGCGCTCAAGCTCTGAAACAGCGTCTCGAATGGGGCGAAGTAGCGTTTACAATTCTAGATGTACGCGATCGCGCCGCCTTCAATGCATCTCGAATCATGGGCGCAATGACAATGCCGATGGAAGAGATTCCTCAGAGGGCATTAGATAGCCTTGAGCCTCGGCGCGAGATCTACGTTTACGGTGACAGCGACGAACAATCGGCTCAAGCTGCTAGCCAACTGCGCGGAGCTGGGTTTGGAAATGTATCAGAGCTAAAAGGCGGACTCGCGGCTTGGAAAGCGATTGGTGGGCCTACAGAAGGTAATGCCGAGACAGGCTACGATGCCAGCAGCGCTGAATACAATGTTAAAGCTCGGTTAGACAAGCACGCACAAGTTACCTCAAAAAACGTATAAACGTTTGACGGACACTTTAAGGAAATGCAGTTCCTTAATCAGGTTCACATCATAAGATACGCAAGATAACAGTAAAAGCGGGGCAATCTTTTGAGATTGCCCCGCTTTTTTTAGCGTCAGAAGTTACTCATAGCCCCCTTTTTCAGAGGACTTGAGGGAATTGATTATTTTTTTGAAGAAAACTGGACATCGAAAAAATTCTTGCCAAACTGGTAATATTTCCAACCCTCACCTTGTCGGAGATTCGGCAGTGAAATGTGAAATTCGCTACAAACCTGCTTTTGCCGCTATTTTTGTGACGCTCAATCCCGGTGAGAGCATCACCGCTGAGGCAGGAGCAATGACCAGTATGGATGCTCAGTTGTCGATGAAAACTCAGTTTTCCGGAGGATTGTTTTCAGGACTACTCAAAAACTTTTTTGGGGGAGAATCCTTATTTGTCAACACCTTTACCAACAACACACAACGACCACTCAGTTTAGTTCTGACTCAATCGACCATTGGTGACATTGCTCGGATTGATTTGAGAGACCGTGAGATTTGTTGTCAACCAGGAGCGTACATCGCCCATACACCAGGAGTAAAGATGGGCGTGCGGTGGGCGGGTTTTAAAAGCTGGATATCGGGAGAAGGGCTATTTAAGCTGAAGTTGAGCGGTCAAGGCTATGTGTTCTTTGGTGCCTATGGTGGGCTTACCGAAAAACGCATCAACGGTGAATTTATCGTTGACTCCGGTCATTTAGTGGCCTACGAACCAGGAATTCGCATGAAAATTGGGTTGGCTGGTGGATTGATTGGCTCTATGACCTCAGGAGAAGGATTAGTTAATCGGCTATCGGGTCAAGGAATCATTTATCTCCAGTCTCGCAGCATTGATGGCTTAGTCAAATATCTGAGTTCCAAACTCCGCTAGTTGTTTGTTGAAGGTTGAAGGTTGAAGGTTATAACTTTTAATCTTCAACCCTTTCATTTTTAACGTTCAGCCCTTAACCCTTTGATGAATGATTCTTGCAATTAAAAGGTTTTGACCCGATGGAAGTTGAGATTTTGCATCAACCGGATAGTGCTATTGCTCATGTCGTTCTCAATGCTGGTGAAGAATTAGTCGCAGAAGCAGGCAGGATGATTGCCATGAGCGGTTATATCAATGCCAGTACCACCTTACGTCAAGGCAAAGGGGGAGGTATCTTCGGCGGACTGAAACGGTTGGTTGCTGGAGAGTCCCTTTTCTTAAGCGTCTTTCGTTCTCCTACGCCCGGAGGTGAGGTATTTCTGGCTCCCAGACTCATGGGCGATATCTTGCTCTATCAAATGACCAGTACTGGCTTAGTTGTGCAAGCTACATCTTACCTTGGCAGTGCTTCTGATGTTGATATTGACGTGGGATTTCAAGGTTTCAAATCCTTCTTTTCAGGGGAATCTATCTTTTGGTTAGACCTAAGTGGTTCCGGGCCTGTAATTCTGACTTCCTTTGGTGCCATTTATGAAGTACCCGTGAATGGTGAATACATTGTTGACACGGGACATATTGTTGCTTTTGAAAAAAGTTTGACCTTTGAAATCAAGAAAGCAGGTTCTAGCTGGATTGGTGCTTTCTTAGGTGGGGAAGGACTCGTTTGCCGATTTAAAGGACAAGGGAAGTTATTCTGTCAAACTCATAATCCCGGTGCTTTTGGGATGGAAGTTGGCTCTCGGCTACCTGCAAAAAGTTGAAGGTTAAAGGTTTGAAGGTTGAATGTGGATGCCTCGGAACTTGCAACTTGCACCCCTGTAGAAAAAGGCGATAATCATGAATGAAATTGCTTACAAAATTGAGCATTCTCCCTCTTATGCTTCCCTACGAATCGATTTAAAAGCCAACCAAACTGTGTTGGTGGAATCGGGTGCAATGGCGGCGATGGACCCCTGGATCAAAATGAAATCTAAGGTAAGAGGAGGCTTGATGAAGGGGATTGGTCGAATGCTGGGTGGGGAGTCGCTGTTTATGAGCGAGTTTACGGCTGAAGGAAAACCAGGGCAGTTATATGTTTCACCGGGGGTTCCGGGAGATGTCCAGCATTACCACCTCAATGGCAATGCCTTGATGGTGCAATCTTCGGGGTTTGTTGCTGCCAGTCCTACTGTTGAAATTGATACTAAATTTCAGGGTTTCAAAGGCTTCTTTAGTGGGGAATCTTTGTTTCTGATTCGGGCAACGGGTATGGGTGATATTTGGTTCAGTTCTTATGGGGCGATTATCGAAATTCCGGTTGCAGGTGATTATGTAGTAGACACGGGCTATATTGTGGCGTTTGAAGATACATTGAACTACAATGTCGAGATGTTAGGCGGTTTGTCGTTTAGAGGGCTGAGAACTGGGATTTTAGGGGGCGAGGGATTGGTGTGTCGCTTTAGCGGTCAAGGACGACTGTGGATTCAGTCTCGCGAACTGTTTGCTCTAATTAATTTCTTAAATCCTTTTCGTCCTACTAAGAGTAATAATTAACTCAAATTTTGTTTCATGTCTTCTGACTCACCGCAGGCATCAATTAATCGCAACCCTCCCCCTAGTAACCGTCAACTTCTCATCTTATTGGGGCTGTTTGTTGGCTTTATTATGGGTGTGATTTGGCTGTTGAATCTGCTCATTAATGGTGTGATTTGGCTCATTCCTCCAAGTGTGGAACAACAGTTGGGGGCTTTAATCGTTCCAGCGTTTGAGCAGCAAGCGAAGCCTTCGCCTGCTCAAGATACTCTAAACCAAATGTTGGCGCGACTGGAAGCGCAACTGCCTGCTGAAGGGCAAAAGCGAGATTACCGGGTGTTGTATGTGCCAAACTCCACCGTAAATGCGATCGCACTACCGGGTGATGCGATCATCATGTATGGGGGTTTGGTGAAACAGGCCCAGTCGGAAAATGAGTTGATGATGGTATTGGGGCATGAGTTGGGTCATTTTGCTCATCGCGACCATTTGCGGGGTGTGGGGCGAGCACTACTGATGCCCATCGTCCTTGCCACGTTTCTGGGTGATTCTAGCGGGTTACAATCAGCCGCCGCTTCCGGTGTAGCAGCCATCACGCGATCGCAATTTTCCCAGTCTCAAGAGCGCGAGGCGGATGAGTATGGCTTGATTTTGTTGCAAAAAACCTATGGACATGTCGCTGGAGCCACAGACTTTTTTGCAAGGATGAGTCAGCAAAAAGGGGCCGACTTGGCGTTTTTATCCACTCATCCTGCGCCAGGTAAACGGGTGAAAGAGTTGCAGCGTCTGATTAAGGAACACAATTATCCCGTAAAAGAGCGATCGCCTCTGGCAAAAACCCTTGAGATTGAGAGTAAGTAGTTGAGCATGAACGGCATATATCAGAACCCATGAAAATTCTTATTCCTTCTGCCTTCCGTCTTCTGTCTTCTGTCTTCCGTCTTCTACCTTCTGCCGTCTGTCCTGTGCCCTCTGCCTTATTTTCAAGTCAGCCATTTGAGTCAGGCTTTTACGATAGCTGCAACAACTGTGCCAATTTTTGCCCATGAAGTTCCAGCCAAATCTTCTCTATCCCAGGTAAAGTAAAGGGTGACTACCATTTGTGGTAGCACTTTGGGGTGAAAAGCCGCACACGGGTAAGAGTCTTGAGGCGAATGATACTGATATAACTAAAGTTTGTAGTAGCAGGAAGCGTACTTTCAAGCGCCAAGAGCGACTACCAGCACCCTAAGTCAGTGCCATTTGGCTGAAAGCCGATGTCCGTCATAAGTGCTGCCTGTGTCCGCACCTTCTGATGACTGTTTAGATTGGGGAATGAGGTGGTACTGATGGAGCTAGAAATTGCTCGCACTCGTTGCAAAGAGCGTTTGGTTTGGGCGATCACACAGTTAGAGGGAAACGTTGATCAAGCTCAAATTGAGAAGATCACTGAGTTGATTATCCAAACCATGACTGGCCCTTGGCGCTATTTTCATACGACTGAACACATTTTTGAGGTCGGTGGGTCAGTTGATGCCATTGAGGTCTTGGCTGCATTGTTTCACGACATCGTCTACGTGCAAGTCGATCATGGCATGAATCTCAATATTAGTCGTTACTTAGCACCTTTTATCCTAGAGGATAAAGGCAAGCTGATTATCGAAAAGGTCGCAACATTGCCGAAAGACCTGATGTTTGAAATTGTAGCGGCAGTCTTTGGGTTGGTTCCTGGTGAAACCCTTTCTCCCTTCAAGGGACAAAACGAATTCTTAAGCGCAGTCATTGCTGCCAAAGCGTTAGAGCCTTTGTTATTACCCAGCCTCATTGCTCAGATTGCCGCTTGTATTGAAGCGACGATTCCCTTCCGTGGCCTATCTCCATCCGGTTTAAGTCCCAGTGAGAGGCTCTACGAGCGATTGATACAAGCAAATCATCAGTATAACTTTGGCTGGGATGAAGAGGAAACCATTGCGATCGTGAAACGTTCCGTGCGTTTAGTCAACCGAGATGTGGAGAATTTTGCCTTTCCCAATTCTGCCGATTTTTTAGACAATACTTGGAACCTCATGCCTGAAACCAACCATGAGCTGAGTAATGCTGATTCCTACACAGTGCAGGGATACCGCCGCTCCCTACACAAAATGGAAGAATTTATGAATTACCTCAAACCCGAATTGGTGTTTCAGCAGTTTATGGGGGAACCCGATGACCCCACCTACCGTATACTAATTTCTCGAACGCAAAAGAACTTGGAAGTAGCGAGACTTTATTTAGCCATCAAAATTATTACCATCGCTATCTTAGAAGCAATCAGCTATCGCTTGGGACGGAATATTCCTTTGTCTACACTGATGGGAGAATTACCTAGGCCAGGAACCAGTACACCAACCTTGGCTCAATTTCTTCCCGAGCTTCTCATTACTCTAAAACCTGAAACGACGTTAGAGTCGGAGGTTTTAGCGCTGTTAATTCAAGGACGAAATCAGGAGTCAGTTTACGATCTGAAAAATTCGCCCGTTGCCACATACATCATCCAATCCATCGGATTTGCTTCAGTTGGACACCTGCTTAATCAAGCCAAAGCTTTCTTTTCCGGAGCCATCTCGTCAACCGATTTTCTTCGCGAACTCAAATCTGAGGTACTCATCAAAATAATCAACGCCGTCGAGCAAGTTTTTGCCAATCGGATCGAAGCTTTGCGGGAATTGAGTCAAGAAACCACCTTCAGCAAGACTAAACGCCACTAACCTTATTATCAGTTAATGACAATATCGAGTTCTGAGACGCCAAATCGTAGAGCTTTGATACAGCGCTCTATATAGAGCCGAGTCACCTTATCATGCTCATTTCGTTGCAAAACGTCCTGGAAAACTTTTTGCGCCTCAGCAAAGTTTTTTTCAACATAAAGAGCCACTCCCCGTTCAAACTCATCACGGGTTTGCCTCTTGAGATGAATTATCTGTTCGGAGTTGGCCTGATAAACTTCAAACACATCCACGGGTTGGCTTTTGCCTTTCACCTTGACTCGCCCGAGAAACCTGTAACTGTACTTTTGGGGGTCATCCAAACAATAGAGCGTTTGTTCGCTCACTAGAATATCGACGCCATAAATCTTTGTCAAACCTTCCAAACGAGACGCTAGATTGACGGCATCTGCAATTACCGTGCCTTCCATTCGTTCTGGTTCTCCCACTGTACCGAGCATTAAACTGCCTGTATGCAAACCAATACCGATCGCGATCGGTTCATCACTCTTCTCTTGGCGATACACATTATACAAAGAAACTTGCTTTTGCATCTCTATTGCCGCCTGCACCGCATCATCGGCGGATTGGGGAAACAGCGCCATCACGGCATCACCAATATACTTATCAATAAAGCCGTGATACTTACGAATAACGGGACTAACTCGGCTGAGATAAGCATTGAGAAAGTTAAAATTTTCTTTCGGCGACATCTTCTCGGATAAATTGGTAAACGAACGAATATCTGCAAAAAGGACGGTCATCTCTTTCTGCACTTGGTCGCCTAATTGAACATCAATGATGCTCTCTCGCTCCAGAAATTGCAAAAACTCATGAGGCACGAAACGCCCATAAGCTTCATTAATTTTTGCTAATCGAATATGGGTTTTAATTCGAGCCAGCAATTCATTTTTTGAAACCGGCTTAGTCAAATAATCATTTGCGCCGGAACTAAATCCTTCCACCAAATCTGATACTTGATTTTTTGCCGTCAACAAAACGACAGGTAATTCATTAGCTGGGAAGCGTTCGCGGATTTTTTGACAGAGTTCATACCCCGTCATTTTAGGCATCATGATATCCAACAAGATGATATCGGGTTTGAAACCCTGATCGATTATCGCTAATGCCTCCATGCCGTTGCCGGCTTGAGTAATCGCATAATTTTGTAGAGAAAGATGGTTGACGAGAACCTGAAGATTTACAGGTTCATCATCCACAATTAAGATTTGAAAACCTCCGATTGTAGGTGCTAATTCTTCCTGCTCTAGCAAGGCAGCATCTGGAGTTTCTCTGACAACAGAAAACTCTTGAACTTTCGACACTTGTTCTGGCGGTCTACTTTCTACCTTACTCTTGGATAGGGGTAAAGTGAAGGTAACTCGTGACCCAAATCCTTGCGTAGACTCTATCCAAATTCTACCCTTATGTAACTGTACCAGTTGCTTGGTAACAGCCAAACCTAAACCCGCTCCCCCGTATTCTCTAGCAATTGAACCATCGGCTTGTTCAAAGGATTCAAAAACTCGATCTAGCTTATCCGCTGGAATACCAATTCCTGTATCTGCTACCGTAATTTCTAATTCACTATTAACAGGAATTGCCGTAACTTCAACAGTTCCGCTTGGAGTAAATTTAATAGCGTTGCCAACTAGATTGTACAGAATCTGTTGCAATCGGTTTTCATCGGCGTCTACAGCGGGAAGCTCTCGATCAATTTTATTAATTAATTGCAGCTTTTTTTTGCCCACAAGCGGCTGGGAAAGCATTAATACAACATTGGTAATTTCTCGCATTCCCACAGCTTGAATTTTTAATTCAATATTTTTGTGTTTTAATTGAGAAAAATCGAGCAGGTCGTTAACCAGCTGAGATAGGCGTTTTCCACTGGATACAATTAAAGAAAGATTAAATATCGTTTTTTGAGACAACTTTCCGGTGGCACCGTCAATTAATGACTCAGCAATTCCGATAATACCATTCAAAGGAGTTTTAAGTTCATGAGACGTATTGGCTAAAAACTCATCCTTAAGCTGATTAACTTTCTGTAATTCTGCATTATTTTTCTCTAGTTCTACAGCATAAGCTTGTAATCTTTTGCGAGCTTCATCGAATCTACGCTCTAGAATGAATCCTAAACATAGAATAAAAATTAGCGTACCCCAAGGATAAATTTTATGATACCAGTTTACAGGCTCAAAAATATAAATCAAAACATCATGAATAACACAAAATGTAAGGCTGCAAAAGCCACTTACAAACAACTTATAATCCCAGCTTGTTTTTCGAGACGTTTTGATTGAGATGATCAATAAAATCAAGGAACTTGACAGCAACAAGATTTGAGCCGGAAAAACTGTCGAACTCCAAGAAACCCATTGGGTTACTAATAAAAATAAAGCTATAACTGCATAAAGTAAATGAATTTGACCTAACCGCTGAATTATTTTTTTGTAACCTGAGCCAAACATGCTTTCAAAAAAGTTACAAGCACTAACAGGCATCAGATAAAAAGAAAGGTAATGGGTATAATCCAATAAAAGGTGATTTCGGATAAATAAAGTAATTAAATCCGAACGAGCAAGGGTGTATAAAGCAATTAGGATTGCCAAACCTCCAAAGGATAAGTATGAACTTTTTTCTTGCCTATTCGCGGAAAGCAAAATTGCAATACAACCTAATAATGCAAAAAAAGTTCCTAAAATAGCATCAGATTCTTGCTGGAGCAATCGTTTTATCAAGTCTATCTGAGACCCAATCGTAACCCGATCAAATAAGCCGATATAGATAGAAGAAGACTTGCCCGCATCAACTTTAAAAAGTAGAGGTTTGTCTTGAAAACCTGGCTCAAGAGAAACAATAGGCCATTGGTAATTTGCAAACTGAGCTTGACCTGAAGCGGTTAGTGAATATTGGCTATAAATCCACTGATTCTGAAGATAAGCGTCTAAAATGTAGGGGATTGAGCGTAGATAAACTGATGGAGATGTCCATTGTCCCTTTGCTAAGGGAACACGTAACCAGAGAATTTTTGCTCCCCGTGGCCTGTTGAGTTTTTTAGGGAACCGAAACGATTCCCAGCCAGGGCTTGAAATTGGTTCTTTCGTCCAAACAGGAATACCCGCGTCATCCAGCGGAGAGTTGCCCCAGCGATATTGCCAGCCTTGTGTGAGTTCTACAGGAGATGTAGTTGTTTGGGCTTTTTCCTGGCTTCGTGCTGGCGTAAATGGCAGGATATTCAGCAAAATCAGCATGAAAGCGCTTAAACACCAGGCAATGCGGGTTCGAGTCCAACTAACTAAAAGCTTCATGTTTGGGATTTCCTAGGGTGTTATCCACAAGGCGTCCTCCGTCAGCTGTCCCCTAATGCGTTTGTATGAATGGGATTGGCGCATTTCACCCCTTAGGGGCAGTGAGGGGGTAAGGGGGGGCACTCTTCGTAAGTCCTGAAATAATCTTAGTTGCTCAGTTGGAGAGATGAGGAAAGCCGTAGCTCAAGGGGTTCGCGTTATTGTGTTTCAAATAGTGGCGAATAAGTCAAGGTTTCTCCATAAAATTTGAAATTTAAAAATTTTATTGCTACATTGCAGAAGATGCCACGAAATATGGTATCAGTTCGTTACTACGTTATTTGATATGAGTTCTGTATCCCGACCCCTGCAAGCACAGTCCCTTGTGTACGATCTGAAGGCGCGGTTGGACTGGGGGGAACCAGCATTAACGATTATTGATGTGCGCGATCGCACAGAATTCAACATCAGTCACATTATGGGCGCTGTACCCATGCCGCTCAATGAATCCGCAGACCGAGTTTTGAGCAAACTGGAACTGGGTCGCGATATTTATGTTTACGGCGCAACGGATGAAGAGACGGTGATTGGCGCGACTCGATTGCGTGAGGCTGGATATCGGAATGTCTCTGAAATCAGAGGAGGTCTGGCAGCTTGGAAAGCTGTTGGCTATCCGGTGGAGCCGATGTCATCCCTGAACATATTGTAAGAGGGTTGAAGATTAGAAGGTTGAAGATTAGAAGGTTGAAGATTAGAAGCTTATAAGAACATTTCTAGTTTGGGGCTGCTTTTAGACCAGCCCGGAGGTTCAGGACTTGCTTGCTCATTAGAAGAGCATGTCTTAGGGCTACTGAAATCCCCGACTTCAGCGTAAGCAAGTCGGGGAAGTTTAATGTTCAAAAATATCTTTGTAGAGTAGCAAGTCTAAACTTACGATTACTGGCAAAGCTTGGAAACACTGTTGAGCCAGTTCCCAACGTTCTTCTCGTTGGAGCATGTCGATGAGTTTTTGCTGTGCGCTCAGTAAGTAGCGAACATCATTAGCCGCATAGCGCAATTGTTCATCTGAGAGGTTGGCGGCATTACCCCAGTCAGAACTTTGAGCTGTTTTATCGAGTTCTACCTGTTCTAGTTCTAAGACCAACTCCTTGAGCCCGTGACGGTTAGTATAGGTGCGGGCTAGCTTGCTGGCAATTTTTGTGCAAAACACTGGCGTGACTTGGATGCCTAGATGCTGTTGTAGGGTGGCAAGATCGAAACGAGCAAAGTGAAAAACTTTAAGGACGTTAGCAGCTTCTAGTAACTGTTTGAGGTTGGGGGCGTCGGTTTGTCCTTTAGCAATGCGAATAACCGTAACTCTGCCTTTTGGGTCACACAGCTGGACGAGACACAAGCGATCGCGCTGGTAAATGAGTCCCATTGTTTCTGTATCAACGGCGAGGGCCTCTGCTCTCTGATACTCTCGACACAGGGCATCGGTCAGGTCGCGATCGCAAAATCCATTCCTTATCGCAAAGCTGGGGAAAATGTTGCTTACAATATG
>NZ_DATNPA010000474.1:0-12807 GCF_036703385.1 Allocoleopsis sp.
CACGGGTGGGTAGAGGTGAAGCATCAATTGGTGGTTTGATTCCATCGGGAGTATTGTTCCCGCTCTCACCAACAGTGGCATCTGTTCTAGAGGAGCCTCGATCACAATTTCTGCTGCACCCTCAAAGACTTCATCATTCCAGAAACTATACCAACGTCCCTTGGGAAGGATGACATTTCGCGATCGCGCCCCGTCTTCAAAAACCGGACACACTAATAACGCATCCCCCAAAAAGAACGCATCATCTACCGCCCAGAATCGAGAGTCATCACTGTTACCCCAAAAAGCCGGACGAACTGGAGGATATCCCTTCTGACTTGCCTCCCATGATAAGGTATAAAAGTAGGGCAGCAGTCGGTAACGCAGTTGCAAAAATTCCCGAATTATGCTTAGGTAAGGTTCGCCATACGTCCAAGGTGCGCGATACTCAACGTTGTTCGAGCAGTGACTGCGGTAGAACGTCAGAAACGTGGACATTTGGAACCAGCGCAAATATAGTTCTGCCGGAGGATTGCCTTGGAAACCGCCGATATCTGGCCCACTGTAAGGAATTCCTGAAAGTCCTAAGCCGACTACCGTTGCTACAGTTTGGCGCATCGCCGCCCAAGTACATTCGATATCGCCTGTCCAAGTCCAAGCATAGCGTTGCAATCCCGCCCAACCTGCACGGGAGACAATGAATGGACGTTGCTGCGGTCGATACCCGCACAGCGCTTCATACCCCGCCTTAGCTTGCAGCATCCCATACACATTATGGGCTTCGCGATGGTCGCCACCTCTCCCTTCCATGAAGTGCTGGGTTACTTTGGGTAGAGAGCGATCGCCCCAGAGGATAAACGCCGCAGGCTCATTCATGTCGTGCCAAAATCCGGCTACACCCACATCCAGGAGATATTCATACTGCCGACTCCACCAAGTGCGAACCACTGGCTTCGTAAAATCTGGGAAGACGCACCAACCAGGCCAGACTGGCCCAACGACTGGCTTACCGTTGGGAAGTTTGCAAAAGGCGTCGAGTACCCGACCTTCGAGGAAGAGTTGGCTTTGGTAGCTGTACTTGATTCCAGGATTGAGAATAGAGATAAATCGCACCCCATCTTTTGCAAGTTCTTGCGTGAAGCTGGGTAATTGGGGAAAGCGATCGGGGTGGATTGTGAACGCTCGGTAGCCAACTTGAACGTCAATATCGAGGTGAATTGCACTCAGAGGCAGGTTATACGACTTAAACTCCTGAACCGTTTCTCGAACGGCCTCTTCGGTACGATACCCCCAGCGTGACTGGTGATACCCTAATGCCCAACGAGGGGGCAGTGGAGGGCGTCCGGTTAACTCGGTATACCGCTCCAGCAAGTGAGCGGGTGAACCAGCCGCTACGTAGTAACGCAGCGCTCCTCCTTCAAAAGCCGCTGTGGCTACATCCTCAAAGGTAAAATAAGCTTCAAACGTATTCTCGTAGAAAATCAGGTAACTTCCAGAGGAGTGAAGACCCAAATACACGGGTATGCAAATATACATGGGGTCGGCTCCCGGCCCGTACATGCCCGCCGCATCATAGTTCCACATGCGAAAGGTTTTGGGGCAATCAGTCAATTCCCCTTTCTCCGTTAGCTCCCTAGCAGCACGCAAGTTTAGGGGTGCGGCTCGTTCTCCCAAACCGTAGATGTGTTCGTCTTCTCTGAGTTGTGCTCGATGAGTCCACCCTTGGTGTGAGCGTTGCGGTGGCAGTTCTTCCCGTAGGATTTGCCCGGTTGAGCTGTAGAATTTCACGCTACCATCAGCTTTGATGATCACCTTCAACGCTGGAGAGTCCTGCTCTGCCGGGTTTTTGCTCGATACAGTCCAGCCCTCAACGGTCTCGTCTAACGTCGTTTCGACTTCAGGCCAATCTTTGCGGTGAATTGCATAATGAATCGGAGGGATGCCAGGGTACCAGTCCACTCGCACTAGATCGGGGGTTAAAAAAGAGACTTCCAGTTCTGCTTGCTCGAAGTAGAAGCGAGCACCTCTAGGCTTCGGTTCAGCTCGGAGCATTTTTCCGGGGCTGTCAAAGGTGTCCTCGTTCTGCTCAATGGGAAACTCGCGTTCGATGCGATCGCGATTGCGCGAGTACAGGAATGCCTTGGGAGCATAGGTCAAGTATAAGAGCGAGCCCCAAAAAAAACGTAATTGCAATGATATCTTCTTGAACAAATCCATAGGTTGTTGCGATCGCTAGGTCAATATTTTTAGCTAACTGAAAATTCTTCTAATCAATAAACTCTTTTATGATGGGCAGAACTCTATTCAAATCAGCATCAATCTCTAGTAAGATTTCAATTAACAAAAAAATGTATTTAATAATACTCTGGAACTTCCAAATAAAAAACGCCCAATGCACTAGCCACTCAGTCTAAATTAGCGATACCCTTTTGATAATTGATTTATAGGAAGCCTCTTAATCAGTTTCCAAAGGTTAGGAATATGGATATAGACTGTTAGAACTAGTTTGCGATCGCAAGTACACGGATGCTCACCTCTTGCAACAGGACTTCAGACAATAGTTTGGTATCATCAGCGACAATTTAAAGCATCCCAATCAAAGGCAAAATCGTACAAACAAAGAGTTAGAAATGGAAACACGGCAATTAGGCACCTCTGATGTAAAAATCACCCCCATCATTATGGGGACTTGGCAGGCTGGAAAAAGCATGTGGGTTGGAATTGAAGATGCCGAAACCATTAAAGCTATACGCGCTGCTTTTGATGTAGGGATTACAACGGTTGATACAGCAGAGGTTTACGGTAATGGTCACTCAGAGCAAATCGTCGCTCAAGCACTTTCCGATGTTCGCGATCGCGTGACTTATGCCAGCAAGGTGTTTGCCAACCATCTCAAATATGACCAGGTCATCGAAGCGTGTGAGAGTTCCTTGCAGAGGCTCAAGACAGATTACATCGACCTATACCAGATTCACTGGCCTTCAGGTGCTTTTAAAAGTGAAATCGTGCCCATTGAAGAAACGATGAGCGCCTTGAACAAGTTGAAGGAGCAAGGTAAGATTCGAGCGATCGGTGTTTCTAATTTCTCCCCTGCCCAAATCGCAGAAGCTTTACAGTATGGGCGTATTGATAGCTTGCAACCACCCTATTCTCTGTTTTGGCGTCAAGTGGAAACGGAGGCTATGCCTTACTGTGTCCAGAACAATATCTCTATCCTTGCTTACTCCTCTTTAGCTCAGGGACTGCTAACGGGCAAGTTTGGCCCTGATCGCAAGTTAGAGGAAGGCGATCATCGCAAAAATAATAAGCTGTTTAAGGGTGAGAACTACCAGCGAGTGCAGCAAGCCCTAGCTCAGCTTCGCCCCATTGCAGAACGTCATCAGTGTACTCTGGCTCAGTTATCTCTGGCTTGGTTGATTGCCCAGCCGCAAACCAATGCCATCGCAGGAGCACGCCATGCCGAACAAGCCTCTCAAAATGCCAAAGCCGCTGAGGTGAAGCTATCGGATGACGAACTCCAGGAAATTGACGCGATCGGACGTCAAGTCACAGATCATCTAGACAATAATCCGGTTATGTGGGACTGGGATTCGTGAAAACAATTATGCTAGGGTATTTATCGAGCAATGGATTCGGCTAAAGGCTATGTTGTTCCTTATTGACAAGCTTCTCACCGAATCAAAGCCCCATTTGGCTTGTTGTTCTGCCCATTTCCTCCGATTAACGCTCTTGTTAATCAAAAATTCGCTGTCAGTCTTGAATGTTGATAAGTAAGTAGATGACTCAGGTACTTGTTGGTCAAAACGAAGGTATTGATTCAGCATTGCGTCGATTTAAGCGTCAAGTCTCAAAAGCTGGGATTTTGACAGAAGTCAGGCGGCATCGCCATTTTGAAACTCCCATTGAAAAACGTAAGCGCAAGGAAATTGCACGCCGGAAGAAGCGCTGGCGTTAGCTGTGATGATGGGCATGAAAAGGGTTTTCGTTCCGTGATGTGTCGAATATTACGGCTATAGGAGGGGTCTTACCAGAGGCGCAAGCCAGATAAATCGCTAAGCACAATGCCATCTTAGGAAACAATCTAGGATTATTATGAAGACGTGCACGGGCACGTCTTCACGGTTGAATTGGAATTTCTATCCTAAATTCCGTTCCTTGGTTGGGTGCAGAGATACACTGCAACTGACCGCCGTGTTTTTCGACAACAATTTGATAACTGATGGAGAGCCCTAAACCAGTACCTTTGCCTACTGGTTTTGTGGTGAAAAAGGGGTCAAATATTTGCGACCTGATATCTTCGGGCATCCCCGGCCCGTTGTCGATAATCCTAATAACAGCTCGTGGAACAGAGTTCTCCTGAGCTGACGAATCTCCGTCGATGATTTCTGTACAAATTCGGATGATTTTGGGCGATTCGGTTGGGGAGTACACAGACGCGGAGTCAGCCTGCTGAGAGAAGACTGAGGTTATAGTTGTGCTGGGTGGACTTGCTAGTGTTTCCTTGTCTCTCAAGGCACTATCCCCAGGGTGTTCGCTCACGCTAACACACCCAGTTTGCCGCGCTTGTGTGCCAGACCGATTCCTTCCAGAATAGGCTTGGCTATTGCTAAATGCATTGACGTTTAAAGCCCTGTAATGCTCTTCAAAACCCTTTTCCCCACAGAGTTCTGGGGGGCAATCCTCCAAGGCATCGATCGCATTGCACAGCAAATTCATAAACACCTGGTTCAATAAACCAGCATAGCCCTTCACTAAGGTCAGTTCCCCGTATTCTTTAATCAGCGTAATCCCCGAATGAGTACCTTTTGGTTTTAGTCGATTGTTGATAATTAACAAGGTGCTATCAATGCCTTTGTGAATATCAACCCGTGTCATTTCGGCTTCATCAATCCGTGAGAAACTCCGCAAGGATTGAACGATCTGACGAATGCGATCGGCTCCCAACTGCATCGATGACAAGGTTTTTGGGAAATCTTCAATTAAAAACTCCAGATCGATTGCTTCAGCTCTGGCTTGGATTTCGGGTATCGGCTGGGGATAGTGTTTGGCGTAGAGCCTCAGGAGGTCTAATAAATCATCGACATATTGAGTGGCAGGGATAAGATTGCCACAAACGAAGTTGACTGGATTGTTAATCTCATGAGCAACACCCGCCACTAACTGCCCTAAGTTGCACATTTTTTCGTTGTGAATCAACTGGGCTTGGGTTTGCTGTAGCTTAGTCAATGCCTGTTTTAGTTGCTCGGCTTTGGCTCTCAGTTGCGCTTCTGATCGCCGCGAAGATTCCTCGGCTAACTTTCGCTGAGTGATATCTGTGACGAAGCCTTCATAGTAAAGCAATGTGCCATCTTCATTCCTCACAGCCCGTGCATTTTCCGAAATCCAGATGATACTGCCGTCTTTGCGATAAACCTGAGACTCAAAGTCAGATACCGCATCACAAGTGTGCAGGCGCTCAATAAATTCCTGACGGCGGTTCGGATCTATGTAAAGCTGCCGCCCAATGTCAGTTAAATTTTTGAGCAATTCTTCGGCTGATTCGTAGCCGTAGATGCGTGCCAGCGCCGGGTTACAGTCTAGGTAGCTTCCATTAGGCGTAGTTTGAAAGATTCCTTCGACGGCGTTTTCAAAGATACTGCGATACTTCTGCTCCGCTTGCCTTAGAGCTTCTTCCACCCGTTGACGCTCAGCAATTTGATGAGCTAGTTCGTGATTAGCGCGTTTCAATTGCTTTGTCCGTTCGACAAGGTTGTTGTGAACTTTTTCATAGTACTCTACCCGGTCGGCAGAGCTAGCTGAGAAATTGTCACGGCGTAGGAACATGGCTCATTTGCTGAATTCTCTAGCCCACCTCCAACATTATTTAACCTTTCGGTCACCTGCTGGGTGATGCAGCACATATACATTCTGCGATATTTCGCGCTCCCAGCAGGTGACAGTTATCCGTCTCTTTTGTGATTAAAAGTTACAATTTAGGTGATCGAAATCACTGCGTAGTGATTGAGACTACTGTATTGTATTAATCCTTACTTTGGCTTATTTTGGGATTCGACTACACTATCATTGCAAATTTTTCAGGGTTTGGCAGTGCTTTCTCTGACAACACTGTATCTGTCCAAACGGTGTCTTCTTCTTTCGCACTAACCTGATACGCCTCTAAGCAAGCATAATCAGGATGAGCTTTCTGACTCATCCCACCAAAAACATGTTAATCACTTTTCAGCTAACGCGCTCTGGTGATGTCAATGGTGATTTGGCCGCCAAAGTCGGGGATAGGGGCGGCGGGTTTGCTTAACAGAACCCGGACTTGCTGCACTTGCTCCAATTGTAATAGGGTAGCTGCGATCGCGCTCGCCAACTTTTCCACCAATGCAAACTTCGATGTTTTCACTAACTGCTTGACTTTTTCAATGGCATGGCGGTAGTCCAGCGTATCAGCAATGTCGTCACTCTCTCCTGCCGATGTTAAGTCAAGCCACAACGTTAGATCAACCTCGAACCACTGTCCTAGCACCTGCTCCTCTGGTAGGTAACCTGTATATCCGTAGCAACGAATCCCTGTTAATTGAATGCAGTCCATCGAATTTTAATTTTTAGTTAAACACACTTGCCGTCAAACGTACTACTTTATTTTCCCCTATCCCCCTATCTTCCCATCCCAGTCATCTACTCTCTTTGAACGCAACTCCACACGCCTACGAGGTTATGTGTAAGTTTTGACACCAATAATTTTCAGTCTCTTTACCAAAACTTCATATAAGGTTCTGACCTTAGCCAGAGGCGCACCAGTCCAAATCTAAACAAATGCCGAGTTTGCGGCTCTTTTTCACGGTTTACAGCCCTATCCCTTTATGTAGATACGATGAAGAAGGTGGAATAAAGATGTTCACATTGGACATTATCTAGTACTATTCAACTAGATTATTTTTCAGTAATTCACGAACTTTTTTGCCGATCTTCTACTACTCATTGCAAGGCAAAAATTAATCAAGAAATATTATTTTTCCGGGTTGTGTTTTCCCGAGAACTCTTCATCTTGCTTCATCTAGCTAAAGTTTTGAGGAGCGGTTTTCTAATTGGCTAAATTTTTCTATGCAGGGCTACCCAAATACCACACTACACGAAGAAAAAAAAATACCGCGATCTCTCTTATCTAATCTGCTGATTTTGATCGCAGGTACAGGATTAGTGATTTTGTCAATGCGTCTACTGCATGACAGACTGACCTCCGTGATTAGCCGTGATGCCGTCATTAATGGAACATTAATTGATATTAATGCCCCCCTAGAAGGTACCGTCACGGAACTCAAGGTCAAAACAGGGGAAGCGATTCCTAAAGAAAAAACCGTTATTACACTTCAAAACGAGCGAGTTAGTAAGCTTCCGGTTCAAGAAATTAAGAGTCGAATCGCTCAGCAACAAGGTGAACTGGAACGGGCACAGTCTCAGTTAGACCGACAACTGTCACTGTTGCAAATCTTGTTAGACGACCAGAAAAATCAAGCCCAATTGGAAAATCTCGAAGCGCAAGAATCTGTAGCACAGGTGGAAGCAGAGCTACAGAGCGCTCAATCTCGTTATCAGATTGCCCAAGTCAGTTACAATCGCTCCAGTTTCTTAGCCCAAGCAGGTGCTTTGGCTCAAGTTCAATTAGATACTGCCAGACGAGAACTAGAGGAAAGTAAGAATTCGGTCAGTAGCCTGCAATCTCGCCTCAAAGCTGTCCGTTCTAATCACAAGGCGATTACCCTTGGACTCAACCTATCGAGAAGTCGCAGTAACTTTGACCCGAGAATTCGTTTGCAAGAAGTGCAACTTCAGATTGCCGATCAACGCAAAGCGATCGCAACCTTAACAGAGAATATCAAAAATGCCCAGGCCGAGCTGATTCAGGCCAAAAGGGACATGGAGCAAAAAGAGAAAATTGTGGTCAAGGTTCCCACCTCTGGAGTGCTCTGGCATCTATCAGTTCAGAAGGGACAATTTGTACAGCAGGGAAATAGGCTAGGACAGTTACTCGACTGTAACAGGCGTTGGGTTGATGTCTTCATCGATGAACAGGCAGTACGTTCTATTCACCCAGGAACTGCCGCCACGATTAAACTTTACGGTTTCCAGTCTCAAGTTTTGCAGGGACGTGTGAGCATGATCCGTTCTGGCATCGGACGCTTAACGGCTGGCGAAGATGTTGCTGTACCCATTACTCCGAATATGCCCCGCCAGAGCCAGGTGCGTGTAGAGCTCGATACAGCGACTCCAAAAGGCTCGCCTAACCATTTATGCTTCGTCGGATATACCGGTCGGGTCACCTTTGAGGTGAATTGAACTTCCCTTGTCATCTAATCCTTAAGCTTCTCGTCTTCCCTATAGACTCCTATGCGTCTTACCACTCGTCCAGCTTCCAAACCTACACCCACGCCTCAACTCAAAGTTCTTCCTAGAACCCAAACAAAAACATTAATTTCTCCTTGGATTGGGGGATTTTTTATTGCTAGTGCAATTTTGTTTGTAGCTACGGTTTATATCACAAGTTGGACTAGCACTGGGCCGACCTTCCTTCCCGTAGAACTCTCCAGTCCATCCTCTGTTTTTATCAGTCCCTTTATTAAGCCATTAACTCCCCCTGGTGTTCGCTACCTGCCGGAATTTTTGGAACTACCGGGAAACACCTGGGAAACCCTTTGGCCTCTGGCTGCTGCGGCTATCCTCTGCGTATTGACACGGGTGATTCCATCGACGAACTGGACTCGATTAATCGTCAAGAGCATCATTCTTGTTCTGGCTGTGCGCTACATGCTTTGGCGCACCTTGGGCGATACGATGAACTTTACGAACTGGCTAAGTTCCTCTGTGAGTGTGTTCTTATACGCCGTTGAGGTATTCGGTTTCGTGATGCTGGTCTTGAATAGCCTGCAAACGATTTGGTCAAATGCTGATTTACGGACGGCTCAGGCTAATCGCTACAGTCAGGATATTCTTTCAGGTCGATACGTGCCATCAGTGGATGTTTTTGTTCCTAGCTACAACGAACCGGAGTTCATTGTGCGTCGGACGGTAGTCGGTTGTCAGGCGATGGACTATCCCAACAAGAAAGTTTACATCCTCGATGACATGATTCGTCCCAATATCCGGCAACTGGCTGAGGAATTAGGCTGTGAATATATCAGTCGAGAACCGGGTACTGTCAACAAACATGCCAAGGCGGGGAACCTGAATAACGCTCTCCTCCAAACCGACGGAGAGCTGATTACGGTGATGGATTCGGATTTTGTACCTTTCAAGCATTTCTTGACTCGTACCGTTGGCTTCTTTCAGAAGCCGGATGTTGCCATCGTTCAGACGCCACAAGATTTTTACAACCCGGATCACCATGTCCGTAACCTAGGTCTTGCTCACTTGTTCCCCAACGACCTAGCCATGTTCTTTCGGTATGACCAATCCACGCGGGATGCGGCCAACACAGCTATGTGTTGCGGCACCTCTTATGTGATTCGGCGCAAGGCTTTAGAGTCTGTTGGAGGCTACTTTACTCGTTGCGTTTCCGAGGACTCGTCCACCTCGACCTTACTGCTAACTCGTGGATGGCGTGTTATTTACTTGAACGAAACGCTCAGTATGGGAGAGTCTACCCGCAACTACGCAGATTTTATGAAGCAGCGGCTGCGTTGGTTGCAAGGTAATCTTCAGATTTTCTACTGCTTTAAAGAAGTCCCAGTTTGGTCGAGTAAGCTGAATTGGGTGCAAAAATCCTATATGGTCATGCACTTGATGGGGTGCTTCCAACCCTTCATCCGTGCCGTATGCCTGCTCACGCCTTTGGTGAGCTTGTATGTAGGTATTTCACCCGTTATTTGTACACTGCCCGAAATTATCTATTACGGTATTCCTTTTCTGGTGTTAATGGCTGGCACGACAGGATGGGCTTCGGAATATCACGCATCTTACTTTTTTAATCAAGTTTACGAAACGATATTCTGTTTTCCTGGCTTGCGACGCCTCTTCACCACGCTGAGGAAACCCTTTGGAAAAGGCTTTGCCGTCACCCCCAAAGGTGTTACAGCCCATTCCAAGAATTACAATCTCCACGCTACTTGGCCGTTGCTGGTGCTGATGGCGCTAACAGTGGTTGCTATATCATTACAGTTGGTGGGATACCGCATGGGAGTGTGGCAGGCGATTATCTCTCCTGAGTTTGGGCTAGTCTATTTCTGGTTGATTCACAATTTTATAATCTTAGCTGTAGCCGTTCTGGCGGCGATCGATCAGCCTGAACGTCGATTGTTCGACCGTTTTCCTTTGCGTACAGCTTGTAAGATTTCTTGGGACAATTTCTCTGACGGTGATAGTTCTGCTGCACGCGCCTACTGGGGTCATACAGAGGATGTCTCGGAAGGAGGTGCTAAATTGACGCTGATCACTGAACATCCTATTCCCAAAAAGTCGCCAGTGGTGTTGGAGTTTTTGGAGCGTAGCTTTTCTGTGGAAGCTAAAGTGATTAAGTCTCGATTCAATCATCAGTTTGCTCATGTTTCATTGCAGTTTACTAACCTGACGGCTGAACAGAGTCGTCATCTGATTGAGATGCTTTATACGGAGAAGACTTGGTGGAAGCAGAGTAAACGAGTGGGAGGGTTAGATGCTTTTCTCGCGATGCTGTCTGCGTTTCTTAAATTTAGACCTTTAATGACAGTATACGATCGCCCATCTCCTGGACGCGATCGCTAATAGTCCTCTGGAACTGCAATCGCTAGGATGGGCATCTTGCCCATCCCACAAGATTTTTTTCAACAAGCCTAGGGCGTGTTTTCACGCTCCGTTCGCTCATCTGGACGAGCCATTTGCCCAATATAACGCCTACAACGTCCTCTCTAAGAGCAATTAGACGATTAAGGAGGCGGTCAGAGGGGTGCATTCTCTTCTAAGTGGGGCATGGTGGTACGTTCGGTGGTGTGTATTAACAAAAATCCGCTATTAATCACTTTTATTTATCATTTTAAAAACAAATAACATTTGATTCTATTTAAAGGAATACAACCGCAATTTTTGAATCGTTCAGAAAAACACCTACTGGTAGGCGCAACTAGAACATCAATGATGTGTTCAAACAGTAGACTTGCATAAATCATGATGCAACGTTAAAGGCACATCCTCATTGGTGGGTTACGGCTGCGCCTAACCCACCCTACATACGACTCCATTAGAAATCACGATGGGTAAAGGGTTTGGCATCCTTCCCGGCGTAAGGGGCGACAATGTGACCGTTACCTGTCACTTTATACTTATACGTGACCAATCCTTCTAATCCTACTGGCCCACGCGGTGGCATCTTTTGGGTACTGATTCCCACTTCTGCGCCAAAGCCATAGCGGAAGCCATCGGCAAAGCGGGTGGAACAGTTGTGGAAGACATTCGCAGAATCGACTTGAGCGAGGAAGGTTTCAGCAATGTCTGGGTCTTCGGTCACAATGGCATCTGTATGCCGAGAACCATAGGTATTGATGTGATTCATTGCCTCTTCCAGGGAGTCTACCACTTTAATCGACAAAATTAAATCGTTGTACTCCGTAGACCAATCTTCCTCTGTGGCGGCGGCGATATCCAGAATCTTGCAGGTTGCCTCATCCCCTCGTAATTCAACGTTACGCCTTTGTAAGGCGGCTGCGGCTAGAGGTAGAAATGCTGGTGCGATCGCAGAATGTACCAGCAGCGTTTCAATCGCATTGCAAACGGCTGGATATTGCGTTTTCGCATCAACGGTAATATCGACCGCCTTCTGGAGTTCTGCCGCACTATCTATATATAGATGGCAAATCCCATCGGCATGTCCTAACACCGGGATGCGAGTATTTTCCTGCACATAGCGCACAAATTCATTAGACCCTCTGGGAATAATTAAATCCACATATTCATCTAGCTGCAACAAGGCACGAATTTCTTCTCGGGTTGTCAGCAATTGAACGGCGGCTGGGTCTACCGATGTTGTCGATAATCCTTGATGAATCGCTTTCACTAGGGTTTCACAAGAACGAAGCGCTTCTTTGCCCCCTTTGAGAATCACCCCATTCCCCGATTTAATCGCCAAGGATGTAATTTGAATTAAGGCATCCGGACGCGCTTCAAAGATGATTCCCAAAACTCCCACAGGACAGGTAATCCGTTTTAAGATTAATCCTTCATCCAGTTCGCGCTGAATTTGCACAGTGCCAACGGGGTCAGCTAGCTTACCCACATCTCGTACACCGTCAATGGCTGCCTTCAGCTTCGTCTCATCCAGCTTCAGCCGACTGTACAGCGGCTTGGCAATTCCTTCTGCCTGTGCCGCGTGGCAATCAGCCGCGTTTGCCGCCAAAATCTCCGGGGTAGCAGCTTCTAAGGCTTGTGCGATCGCTTCAATCGCTTGATTTCTCGCCTCAGTAGGGAGTACCGCCAACTGACGTGCAGCTTGACGAGTAGCTTTGGCGATCGCGGTTAGGGGAAGGGATGCAACTTGAGAAGCGGTCATGGCTGTAGAGCAGGTACCGACATGTAACCCCCAATTTTAGCAAATTGCTGACCTTCCTACTCACCGACTTTTCTGGCCTTGGCTTTAGAGCTGATTTATAAAGTAAACAGAAAGACGCGGTTGAGGTGTGTTCATCAGGCGAGACGGTGGAGCATTAGTCGTACCATAGCGGCATAAATCATCGACTCGCTTACCTCGGGCAAAAGTTCGTAATCCTTACTTAGGCGTCGATAGCGTCCCAACCAACCCAAAGTACGTTCAACGACCCATCGTCTTGGTAAAACCTGAAACCCCGCTTCGCTGCGCTTGACCACTTCGACCTTAGC
>NZ_DATNPA010000475.1:0-5071 GCF_036703385.1 Allocoleopsis sp.
GCATCCGATCGCCCCTAACAGTTGCCTATTACCTTTGAGAAGAGACTCTTTTCTTACCCCCCTCTCGACTCAAAAATTTATTCCTGTTCCCTCTCCTACAAGGAGAGGGTTAGGGAGAGGTCGAGAGGGATGGGGGGGAGAGGTTAAACCTTCGCTTCTTCCTTCACCAACTTCTCCCAACCCAATTCCTTGAGGTTATTATTCCGACGTAGCGGACGAGTTGCCAACTCCAGAATGTCACGCGCATTGGTAAAGCCGTGAATTTGAGCAAAGGTAAATTCAACCGACCACTTGGTATTAATACCCCGTGCCTCCAACGGATTCGCATGAGCCATACCTGTAATTACCAAGTCAGGCTGCAAATCCTTAATCCGTTGAATCTGGTTGTAGTTATCTGGTTTCTCGATAATCTTCGGTGTCGGGACACCCATTTCCTGGCAAGTCTTCTCTAACAAGGCCAACTCAGCCGCTTGATAACGCTTGTCCATATACGGAATACCAATTTCCGGACAAGTCATGCCGCAACGAATCAGGAAACGTGCCAGAGAGATTTCCAGCAAGTTGTCACCCATGAAGAAGACTGACTTGCCGCGAATCAGCTTGATGTAGTCTTCCAAATTTTCCCAAATTTGCGCTTCCCGTTCTTCCAATCCTTTCGGTTCAATTCCGAACACCGAGCAAATCTTTTCAATCCAAGCACGAGTACCATCCGGCCCAATTGGGAAGGGTGCGCCAATCAGTTTGCACTTGCGGCGACGCATTAAGGTAGTTGCAGTACGCGAAAGGAAGGGGTTGACACCAGCGACATAATACCCTTCTTCAATCACTGGCAGCTCAGTGTAACGCTTCGCAGGTAGCCAACCGGAAACTTTAATTCCCTGCTTCTTCAGTTCCAGCGTTAGGTTGGTAACAACGGGGTCAGGCAAGGAGCCAAACAACACCAGTGGTGGATGATCGACATACTCTGACTGTTCGGCAACCACCTCTTCTTTCTTGCGTCCGAAGTTGAGGAGTTTGGAAATTGCATTGCGCTCCTCTTTGTCCGCTTCCACGACAGGAGCCTTATCCGGACACTTGTGTACCATTGAGGCGAGTACGGTGTCTTCCCCTTGGGTGAAGGCATAGTCTAACCCGTTAGCACGAGCGGTAACAATGGGAATCCCAAGCTCAGCTTCCAGTTTAGGAGCCAAGCCTTCCAAATCCATCTTGATGATTTCCGTGGTGCAGGTGCCAATCCAAACAATTACACTGGGGTTGCGATCGCGTTTAATCTGCAAGCACAACCGCTTAAGTTCTTCGTAATCATTCAGTTGTGCCGAAATATCCCCCTCTTCCAACTCCGCCATCGCGTAGCGCGGTTCTGCAAAAATCATCACCCCCATCGCATTTTGGAGGAAATAGCCACAGGTTTTGGTACCAATGACCAAAAAGAAACTATCTTCAATTTTCTGATAAAGCCAAGCTACGCAGCTAATGGGGCAAAATGTGTGATAGTTGCCAGTTTCACACTCGAAATTTAAAGGTTCAGGTGCTGCAAGGGTCATGAAAAAGTGTCCTCTCCTCGTTTTTAAGGGAAGTTGCTAAGAATCGGCAGTAATTTTAAAAGTTGAAGGTTTGAAGGTTAGAGCGTTGAAGGTTGGAAAGTTTGAAGGTTTGGACTTGTAACCTGCTAAGCGGGTAACTGACTAACCTGCCAACCTTTCAACCTGCTAACCTGCAACCCTTTTTAAACCATCATCAGATCGAGTTCTTCTTCCTCAGTCTTCACCTTCGGTTCTTGCGGATTGAGGTAGAAGTCAGACAACAAGGAGAACAATTCGCGATCGGGAGCATCATTGGGTACAACACCTTCTGGACGACCCAAAATTTGGTCAGCGATGTTCAGATAGTAGTCGCAGACATAGTTGAGGGAGGGGTCAGTCTCCGCCATTTCAAACAGAGTCTTACCCTTGACACGGGAGACGCGAATATCTTCAATCAGCGGTAAAATTTCTAGCACCGGCATCGGTACTGAGTCAACATATTTGTCGATCAGGTCGCGCTTGGAGGTGCGGTTGCCAATCAGTCCTGCCAGACGCAGGGGGTGGGTGCGAGCTTTTTCACGCACGGAAGCAGCAATTCTATTGGCGGCAAACAAGGCGTCAAACCCGTTATCCGTGACAATCATGCAGTAGTCGGAATAGTTCAGAGGAGCGGCAAAACCACCGCAGACTACGTCACCGAGAACGTCAAACAAAATGACATCATACTCATCAAAGGCGTTGAGTTCTTTGAGCAGCTTCACTGTCTCACCGACCACATAGCCACCGCAACCTGCACCAGCAGGTGGGCCACCGGCTTCTACGCAATCAACGCCACCATAGCCTTTGTAGATTACATCTTCAGGCCAAACATCTTCGTAGTGGTAATCCTTTTCCTGAAGCGTATCGATAATCGTGGGAATCAAAAAGCCTGTGAGGGTGAAGGTGCTGTCGTGCTTCGGATCGCAACCAATTTGCAGTACCTTCTTACCACGCTTTGCTAGGGCAACAGAGATATTACAGCTCGTCGTGGATTTCCCAATGCCGCCTTTTCCATAAACTGAGAGTTTCACGCTTCGTCGTCTCCTATCTTTCGGATTAAAACTCGAATATTGTCTTTGCCCGTTGGTCGGGTCGGCACATAAGGCTTGCCCCTACAGCCAGCCGTTGATTCTTGTTTTGGGGCGTTGATTGAATTATTGACTAACTCCACAGGAAAGGAAAGGGCTGTTTTTAATGAAGAGGGTACTAAACGCTTGTAAATAAGCTTCTGATTTTAATTATGGACTTTTTCTCAATCAGAATACGTTTAAGCCTCAAATAAGATTAAATAAAAAAATTTATATTTTTGAATATGGAAAATAAAAACAAAAAACAAAAAATACCCTAAATCTTCCTGAAACCCGACTCATCAGCAGAGTGTGACAGCTCTAATTAATGGACATCTCGGATGGCAGATAGCTCTTGCTGAAAGGATTTGCGGCGATCTCAGTCAGCCGCTTGCGTCTGGAACGCCCCAAGGACGAAGTAAAGCCTATTGGGGACATTACTGGAGCTAAAGGTATTGCTGAGAGCGGGATCGGGCGTTTGACTCGCCGAGTCAAGATGTTTGTAAAAAAACAATAAGTTTTAGAGAAGTAATTACAATCTTTGACTCTATTGACGCTCTCTATCCATTACATAGACTAACCTCTATGAAAGAAAGGTTGTAAACTTGTGATACCAAATTTACATTTGTAAAACTCTTGTGGGATAGGCATCTTGCCTTCCCCGATGATGGAACTTAAGGACGCGACAGTTCATGAGCCCATCTTTGCGATCGCTCGCCCAGCCCTTAGGTATAAATTCTTACAGCCCAGCGACTATCAAAGCCACTGGGTTTTTGCAATTTCCCCGATTTTCTGAACCCAAGTATAGAAAAAGGCCAATCGACTATTGTATTAGGCTTGACCGCTATCTCTGGCAAAGCAAGCCATTGCCAAGAAGAATTGGCTCAAGCGCCGCCTCTGTATGACTTCATACTCAGCACATGACACTGTAGTCCATCTTTCTCAATGCAAAAGGCATAGTAATCAAGGTCTCTCCACAGCCAATTGAGGGTATTGCGAACTTTTTCGCGCTTGATATAGAGGCGTTTCTGTACGGCTTCGTTGGGACAAAGAATTTGAAACGTGAGTATACCCCCTTCATCATTAATGCGGAATAGGCAATCCTGCAAAATGGCACGGATGCTGCTGTCAAACGATTCGTGAAAGCGACGTAACTTACCCGTCAAGGTAAAGTCTTCTAAGGTGCGACCAAAGGGGTCACCCTCTTCGTCGAAGGGTCGCTCGTCCTTATCTGGGTCAAAAGGATACACCATAGTTTACGATTTGTTGAGTCCTAATCTCTAAGATAAGAGCTTTACAGTCTATGGTATTGATTCCATTATGGGAAAAGATAGAAAATCTCAATAAGAGTAAGTCTGAATGTTCATTAAATCTTGTCTTAGGTAGTTGAATCAACGTCTCATTTATGCAAAATAGACCTCTTGCATAAATCCTGGAAAGCCCCCTAAATTCTCCAATTCTGAGGGACTTTGAATTCTATTCCCCCCACCCCTCTCGTTCTCCCCTAAGAGGGGAGAGGACAAAGGACGAAGCCTTTTTTTATTGGGGGCTAGGGGGGCGAAAATAGAATGAGAGCAAGAGGTCTAATGAAGCGTATCACCCAGAAGGCGATCGCAAATCCGAATAACTCAAGCTTTTCAATCCTCAGACATTGTTGCATTCCGGGTATCAGCACTGTTGAGGTTAGCACCCTGGTGTTCGGCCCCCTGGAGGTCGGCACCCCGGAGGTCGGCACCCCTCAAATCTGCATCGCTGAGATTGGAATTGCTAAGGTCGGCATTCTGTAAATTGGAACTTCTGAGGTCGGCGTTCCTGAGATCAGCACCCCTAAGGTCAGCATCGGTTAAGTCAACTCGTCTTAAATCCATACCCCGGAGGTCGGCACCTTTCAAGTTACACGCTTGACATTGACGAGTGTCTCTCAATTGGCTAACGGCATCTCCAATATTGTCTCTTTTGTTACCAATACTCAAACTTGTAGCGATCGCAGCAACTAAGCCAAAACTCAGCAGTAATATTTTGCCAGCAGACAACCTGAAATTAATCGCTCTCTCAACATTTCCCGATGTTGTGGCTTTGCCGATAACATCAATGGAGTGAAGCGCTTGGAGAGCTGTAACGGCATTGGGGTAACGATAATCTAATTTGGGTTCTACCATCTTGGAGAGCCAATCAATAAACTGAGAATTCAGAGGAGGCACCAAGTGCTTAAAGTTGATGCGACAATGTTCATCAATTAAGTTACCAATGGCAGCCGATGGTGTCTGAGTTAGCAAACAGATGAGTGTCACGCCTAGACTATATAAGTCAGACGCTTCGGTGAGCTGGCGCTTAAACATCTGTTCGGGTGGCATAAAGCCTAAGGTACCTTTCACCGCACTGCTAGCCGCGACATCGGCACCACCTTGACGCGCTAACCCAAAATCTACCAAATAAACTTTG
>NZ_DATNPA010000476.1:0-2681 GCF_036703385.1 Allocoleopsis sp.
CATCATTAATAGTAACTTTTGAAATATTTTGTAGCCTTTTGATTAACTCATCATGATACACACTAACAAAATCACCATCTTCAAGTTTTTTGGAGCTTGCACTGCTTATGTCTTGAAATATTAAGCTCCAATGTTCTTGTCTGAGTTTCTCTTTTAGTAATAATTCAATTCCTGAATATAGGTGCAAAACAGAATACTTCCATGAATGCTTAGAGTTGTCATGTGCTTTGAATATTGGTTCTACGGCTTCATGGATATAATCTATGCCATTATCCAATAAATTTAATATAATCTCTGCCATTTCCTTAACACAAAATGTATTTTTATAAGTCCTCACGGCTGAATCAGTCGCAATGAGCTACCTTGAGTGATTACAAAGAGTTTAACAGTAGCCACACTTCACTCTCCAAGCATTGGTCGTACCTGCAATCTCTAGAAGTTCCATTTAGAACCTCCAATGATCGCCTTTATTTGATTACAACTTGTAGTTTATGTCGCATCTGACTTTTCACGGGATGTGGAGAGAGGGGATTGGTTCGCGAAGTAACGTCGCGAACCCAAGAGGAAAGGGAATTTAACAGTAAAGTCATAACAGGTGCGAGAGAGTGGCTTTGATCGAATGAACCTATTGGAGTGTAATCCGTATCACGGTTGTGATTTGGGAGACAAACGGTTAACGCGAAGAGCAGCATCGATAGCCGAGTGCTTATCGGTAAAATATGGCCAGCCATTATCAATGGTGTTTAAAAGTGCCAGTGACCTCAAACGGGCTTACGAATTTTTAGCCAACCCCAAAACTAAGTTTGAGAAATTGATTGAGCCATACTTCCAGCAAACAATACAAGAAATCTCTAGCTTGCCAGTTGTATTAGCAGTGGGAGATACAACTTATCTAGACTACAAAAAGATTGTTGCTAAGCGAGAAGATTACGGTCCAATAGGGAATGGAGGGAATGGACTAATTTTACACACGACTCTAGCCGTTGACCCAGATTTTGGACAACCCTTGGGTTTATTGTGGGAAAAATTATGGCATCGAGAAAAACCAACCCAACTACAAGAAGGGGAAACCGCACAACAAAAGAAACAGCGACTTAAACAATCTCGGCAACTCAGGAGAAAGCGCCCGATTGAGGAAAAAGAATCCTATCGGTGGGTAGAAGCATTCCAACAGGTAGACGAACCTTTCCATTTCCTCCAAAAAGAAACTTCACTTAAGGAACAGCCCAAGGTAATTCATGTGTTTGACCGGGAGGGGGATATCTCTGAAGTATTTGAACAAGCCTGTCACATAAACAATACTGGAGTAGTAGTAAGAGCAGCTCACAATCGTAGCTTACAAGATTCTAATCAGCATCTGTGGGAATACGTAGCTGCTCAAAGAGTCCAGTTTGTCTTAGAAGTCACCCTGCCTGAAACTAAAAAACGTTCAGCCAGAATTGCTGGTTTAGAAGTTAAATTTTGTCGATTAAAATTGCAGTTTCCATCCCGGCTTAAAAATGGCGATGACTTTAAAGTTTATGCGGTTTATGCACAAGAAATAAATCCCCCCGAACAAGAAGAACCAGTCGAATGGATGTTACTGACCACTGAATCAGTAACAACACATCAAGAAGCCGCTCAAATTTTGCGCTGGTATACCTATCGCTGGCGAGTCGAGGAGTATCATAAAATTCTTAAATCCGGGTGCAAAGCCGAAAGTTACCGATTGGGAGGTGAAAGTATGGCAACGTTATTGGGATTTTTGACTGTAATTGCTTCCCATTTACTCAGGATGACATATCTGCACCGAAATTCGCCTGATTCTCCAGCAGTCTTGGTGTTAACTCCAGTACAGATAGATGTTCTACTGGCTTTGACTCCAGCCCAACTCAAAAATCCCGGAAATCTTACTATTGACTGGGCAATCAGGGCAATTGCACGACTAGGAGGCTACTTGGAACATCGGCGAAAAACTGCAATTGGCATCCAAGTGTTATGGCGAGGATGGTTGCAACTAGAGTCTCTATGCCTTGGCTGGCAGTTACACCAAAATCCTAATTAATACTAAAAAAAACAGGTTAGGCTGTGAAGGGGAGCTGAAAATAGGTGGGTTTTTCGGGCTAATAATGTTTATGCCAAAACCCCATCAACTGCCGCCGCTTGAAGATTTACAACAACGAACTGACCAACTGATTAAGATTCTCGAACTCTTGGAACAAGAAATCCAGGAGATACTGGCAGCGGGAAAAGTTGCTCCATCAGGTTGTTGGATAGTGCGCTATCAAGCTAGAGGACGAAAAGGCGCTTATTGGTATTACAAACTCCAAGCAACCGTTGCCATATTTCCCAGTAAGAATAATCCTCAGAAGCTGTCTAAATACAAGCATTTGGGCAAGGCAGGTAGTCAAGCTTATTTAGATACAGTAGAACAGGTGGCTCGACGGGCTAAGATTGAAGGTTTACAACAAGCCATTGATACTCTCAAGCAAGGTTTGTCTGATCTGAGTGAAGAGGCATCTAAAATATAAGTAGTTGGTTCGCGGCGTTACGCCGCGAACCAATCCCCTCTCTCCACATCCCGTGAAAAGTCAGACTCAGTGACGGGAGATAGCATACTAAGCCCTGTTACCGCTCCTAATACCTGCTCGTCACGTACCTCGATGTAAGCCTGGAGTTGTTCTAAATTCCTATGCCCTGAC
>NZ_DATNPA010000477.1:0-16266 GCF_036703385.1 Allocoleopsis sp.
CCAAACCTTACGGCTTGGGTTTCCTGGTTCTTCCCTTACGGGATTTTGACACTTGCCTAGATTGGTTTTCACCAACCCCCGGTAGATCGTCTGCACAGGCAGTTTCCTTTCCCGCAAGCCCTGCGGTACTAATGAGTTGAATTCCTCGGTTTCGTATGTTTTGACCTGCTGCTACATCTCGGTCGGTATGGAATCTACAATTGATGCAATCGTGAATCCTAATGCTCAGGTCTTTTTTGACTGCACTACCGCACTCAGGACACTCTTGAGAAGTCCCCCTCGCATCAACCTCACCAAAAAACTTCCCCCGCTTCCAGCACACATACTTAACGATGCTTCTGAATTGTCCAAAAGCAGCATCAAGCATGTGCTTCCTAAACATTCCTTTGGCACTGGTACGGTAATCCAAGTCTTCCATGAAGACCATATCTCCAGTGTCACAAAGAGCATGGGCTTGTTTGTAGTGAAAGTCCTTCCTCGTGTTGTCAATTTGGTGATGAAGTCTAGCTACCTTAATTCTGGCTTTCTCGTAATTCTTCGACCGTTTCTTTTTTCGAGACAGTCTGCGTTGCAGTGATTTCAACTTGCCTTGCAGCTGTTTAAAAAACTTCGGCGGTTTTACGAGATTTCCGTCACTGGTTGCCAAGAATTTCTCCACTCCCACATCCACCCCAATGGGATGACCATAAGGAATTGGGTCGGGAACGCTGACACACAACAGCAGGGAGATAGAGGCATACCACCTGTCAGCTTTCCTCAAAATTCGCACCTGTTTGACCACGAATCCTGTTGGAATGGGTCGGTGCAAGTGGATGGGGATTGCCCCAATCTTGGGCAGCTTAACATGAAGGTTCGTTACTGGACACTCTTTGAATTGAGGAAACAGCAGCGACTTGAACTGACCAAACTTTTTAAACCTGGGAAAGCCAAATCCTCTATCCTGAAAGTATTTCCAGCCGACGTGCAACTGCTTAATCGCCTGTTGGAGAACCTGAGAAGGAACTTCGCTCAATCGAGGAAACTCCCTCTTGGCCTTGGGCAAGTTGTTAAGCTGTTGAATTTCTCCAGGAAACTTCAAGTCGGGAGAGAGAATATACTCTTTTTCCAAAGAGCATCTATCTACCAAACACTTGCGACTGTCGCACCAATCCTTTATCTCCCGCAGTGCATAGTTGTAGGCACAACGACAGATATCCATCCACTCAACAAATTGTTGCTCTTGAGTGGCATCGGGATAGATGCTCTCTTCGGTGAGTGATTGTCAACATTCCAGAATTCTACTGGATTTACCGACCGAAGAGCAGACCTTAAAGGTTAATTTAAGGGACATCGAGTCCCTTAAATTAACCGCCTTTCATCCCCAGTCAAGCTGGCGCTATGACGGGGGTCTTCCCGGCGAGCAAGATAAATTTAATTTAAAAAACAATCCAGAATAGTCAGAAAGGTGTAGGCTTCAAGTATCTACAACTTATCCGAGCTTCAGGTTGACATAGAACGCAGACCATTCAAAATCTCGATGTCTGTCGAGAGTGTTTTTCCATGAAACAAATCAAATTGTGGCAGAAAATCTTAGCCCTAATGGTCTCTGTTATCGTGGTAATTACTGTTTTTTCTGCGCCAGCTTTTGGCAACCAGATTTGCTATGTGAAAGGATATCCGGTCGGTACAGTCCTAAAAGAATTGAAAGCGGCTATTTATGCCAGTCCCTCTTTGAGTTCAACAGTGATCGGTTTCGCGCCAGACGGTACAGAGATACGACTGATAGGCACAGAGCGAGATAGAACGGGTAGTAGTCAGGAGTGGGCCAAGTATAGAACCAGCCTTCCAGGTAGTGGCGGAGTTGCTTATATCCCTTTTTCCAGTCTCCACAATTGCAAAACTAGTAATGGATCGACGGGAAATAATTGCAAAGACACTTACGATAGAGGCTATAAACAGGGTTACGATCAAGGCTACCAAGCTGGTCTTGAGGCGGCGAGGAGAAGGATAGAGCGACCGTAGACTAACTCGACAGAAATAAGAAAGTATAAGCCTGTGTTTCTTCTGGCCTGAGCCGTCTGCGTGCTTGTACTAATCTCATACTAGGAAATTGAGGGAGAAAGAGCTCGATATTCAGCCTGTTGAGTCCCCATGTCTATATGTTTTCTGGCCATTTATAGACATTATTCCTATTCTTCCCCTCCCTCATTCCTTTGTTCTTCAGAGTTTGTTTGCTCCTTAAATGGCCGCATGACCGAGGGCTAAACCGGCAACCAGCATCCCTAGCACCAAAAAAGGTTGAGCGCTGGCTTGATACTTCACGTCATTTTTTAAGGGATCACGCAGGAAGTACATATCCTGGAAGGTGATTTGGGGGATGATTAATAGCAGCAGAATTGTGGCATAAAGATTTTGATGGATGCTGATTAAATAACCCGCAATTCCGGCTTGGAATATATCAATCATCAGGACACAAATCCAAGCCGCCGTCCCAATACCGAACATGACTGGCAAGGATTTTAAACCGAGTTGGCGATCGCCTTCTACACTCTTAAAGTCATTAACGACCGCAATCCCTAATCCTGCGAGGCTGTAGAACAAGGTCAAAATGACAATTGTCCAATTGAGCTGACCAAACAACGCATGACCCGCCCACCAAGGAAGGGCAATATAGCTAGAACCGAGGGCATAATTCCCTAGCCAGCCGTTCTTTTTCAGTTTGAGAGGTGGAGCCGAGTAAATGTAAGCAATGAAGGCACCGCCCAACGTTAAGCAGGTGAGGTTAGGAAATTCATGACCCGCCCAAACGTCTAAGAGGTAGGCAATGCCAATTCCCCCTAATAGGAGTACTAAAATTTGGGTCACCACCTGGGGTATAGAAATGGCACCGGAAGGGATAGGGCGATAAGGCTCATTAATCGCGTCAATGTCGCGATCGTAGAAGTCATTCAGAGTTTGGGTGTAACCTGCCATCAGAGGTCCAGAAAGCAGCATACAAGTTGCTGCTTTGAGAATGTCTTCCAGCGTCCAGCTATATCCACCAGAAGAAGCCGCCCCGCAAACAACCCCCCAGATCAGGGGAATCCAGGTAATCGGCTTCATCAACTGGAGGCGAATTTTCCAAATCGAGGTCTCACCTGGGGCGGCACCTTTCATCCCTAGTAGCTGCCGAGTTTTGGCGCTACGTTCGGCTGAGTTGTCACTAGTCATTCGTCATTAGTCCTTGGTTATTAGCTCTGGTTATTCGTCCTTGGTCATTAGATGGCTTCCTCAATTGGGGAGCCATGAAACTCTTGGGTTCGTAATTCCAGAGTTATTTGTCACTAGTTTGCCAGCGAATAAGCTAAAAACTAATGACTAATGACCAATAACGAACTAAAACGATATCGTCAAATAACTATCTTGAAATTTAGCACCCTTGACCGATTGACCGGTCAGTTGTGGAGGCAGCATGATATTGCGCCGTTGGTCACCGACGTCAATGGTGACTTCTGGGCCCGATTGGGTGAGTTTGACCTGCTTTTTGTCGAAACCGGGCAGGAACAAGCGTACTTGACGGGCAGGAATATCGACGGTAATGGGTCTGGGGGCCTGTGTAGCTTTTTTGAAATCAGGCAGGGCGTCCATCAGGGGTTGCCAGTCATCGCTCGCTGACAAGTTAGGTAAGGCGCTGATTTCCAAAGGTGCAAATTCAGCGGCTAACGGTTCCGTTGTGGGAATTTGGTTAAGCAGGACACCGCCAACCGTAAGACCCACTTGTTGAGCACTGCCCCAAAGGTATTTAGCGGTGGCAAGGGCTGCCGTATCACCACTGGTTACCACATAGGCAGCGACACGATTGGGGTCAGCGATCGCAGCTTTACCTTGCTCGAGCAGATTGTTAGCCTGTTTGGTAGGTTCTTGGGCAAAGTTCTCACCCGTCCATGACACATTGAGGACGGCGCTAGTGACCGGTTGAATGAAAGGGGAGACGGATTTCCAGACGTCGGAATCTTCTACCACTTTTCGGAATCGACGAATATACCAACTGAAAACCTCTGGCATCCCTAGCATCCGCAGGGTGGCTTGGTCGCCGCTGCCATCGTAGATGATGACATCATACTTACCGCTGCTGTCATACTCTCGAATCGCATTCAGCGCTAGGGCGTTGTCCATCCCAGGTAAAATGCCCAGTTCTTGACCAAAGACGTTTTTCAGAGTGGGCGATCGCAAATATTGCGCCTCTAACTTTTTCACCTCTTCCCAAGCACGTTCCAGCAGTACTGTACTCTGTAGCTGCACGACCTGGAGGTTAGGGCCAATTTCTTGAGGGTCGGGACTGGTGGGTACTCCCAGTAAAAGCCCGAAGGCGGGGCCAGGGTCTTGTCCTACTAAAAGGACGCGTTGACCGAGGTTGGACAGCTTTTTGGCGGCTGCGATCGCAATTGTCGTGCGACCGGTGCCGCCTTTGCCCAAGAATGTAAGGATCAGAGACATTGTTAGTTGTCTACGGGTTTGAGTTCGTCTTCAAAAAACCAGGTTGTGTAGTTGTCGTCAAATTGCACGACGACGCCAACGCCGCTACCATCCGTCATTTTGAAATTTTTTATGGTGCCGACTTTCCCCAGTTTACTCACAGTCGCCGCAGATACCCGATCTCTCAGGCGGTAGACTTTTACTTTTTGCCCAATCTCCATTATCGTTTCCGTTACGATGAACCATTCCACAGTGTAGCGGAATCAGGGGCTTTACAATAAGGCGGAGATTTTAAAGTGTTGAGCATGGCTGACAATTTTGCCAAAACTCTAGCTACAAAAAGACATGGGGCGAGCGATCGCAACCGTCTCCTTTTTCATCCCTCATCGCCAAAATTTCTGATTTCAGCAAAGATGCCCAAAGTGAAGTTGGATGCTAGCGGGTATAGCCGTGAATGGCTGGTAGACCCTTAACGATAGATAACTTGCGGGAAATCTCCCTGAGCCACAAGGCACTGGCAGTAGTTCATACTTAAAACAAGTGATAGGTCTCCCTATCCTTTAGAACCTGAGGCACTGGGAACTCCACTGTTTGACTCAGCTTCAAGGGAGACAGGTGGTGTGGTGGTTGTGGGCAAAAATGCGATTGTTACTCAAAGAAATCAAGTTACTTATCCGTAAGGTTGGAAAGGTCAGGCGGTGGCTACCTCTGAGTGAACAGTGGTGGACGAAGTTTGACTTACTGCGGGCTTTAGTGCGGCGCGACTTAGAAGCACGGTACAAAGGGTCAGTTCTCGGCAATGTGTGGCCTTTGTTGAATCAGCTGTCGCAGTTGCTGATTTACACCTATGTGTTCGCGATTGTCCTGAAAGTGAAGTTACAGCTGAAGGGCTTGCCAGAAGACCACAGCATGATCTTCGGGTTATGGTTATTTGCGGGCTTGCTTCCCTGGATAGCGTTTACAGGGGGATTGGTGCAGTCAGCGAGTTCGGTGATCAGCCAGCCCAATTTGGTGAAGAAGGTGGTATTTCCACTAGCGTTGTTACCATTAGTACCCATTTTATCGACGTTTATTGAAAGCGCGTTTGGCTTAGCCGCGTTAATTGTGTTGGTCGCGCTATCATCCCATACACTACACAGTACGTTGGCACTGTTACCACTAGTTTGGTTGCCCCAGTTGTTTTTAACAGTTGGATTGGGATATTTAGCCGCAGGGCTAACCGTATTTTTGCGGGATATTCCTCAAACGTTGGGAGTAGTTTTAAATCTTTGGTTTTATCTCACGCCAATTGTCTATCCGGCTTCTGTGATTCCAGAAGCGTTTCGGGGTTGGGTCTTTTGGTTAAATCCTCTGGCTGCGATCGCGGAAGTTTATCGGGATTTGATATTGATTGGAGAAGTTCAACATTGGGGAGAATGGGGAATTGCCTCAGCTATTTCTGTGATTGTTTTTTGGCTTGGATTGTGGTGCTATCAGCGACTACGTCCAGCTTTTGCAGATGTCCTTTAGCAATATCATGGCTGGAAGCTCATAGCCCAGAAATAAAACTTCTCTTTCATGAGCTTCCCCAGTTTTTTTTTAATTAAGAGCCTATCTAATTTTCAGAGAAACAACCCTAGAAATCAGTGTTTAGATCAATTTCTCGTGAACATACTACACCATCCGCTCCCCCCCAGCCCCCCTTAAAAAGGGGGGAGAATAATTCGAGCTGTTGCAACTTGGATTGCCATGTTTTTCAGGGACTACTAATCCACTTTAATCGGACAAGCTATAAGCACTGGGCGATGGCTCTATTTTCAATGGACGAGTAGGAATACGGTGCGATCGCAAGTACTGTTCACCTATAGCAATTCCACATACGACCCCGATCGCACTTAACCCGCTACCCATGATCCCAAGATTAGTAATGGCTAGGATGACAAGGACTGTAGCCGCGATGTAGGTGCTTGCCACTTGAGCATGAGACCAACCCGCTTGTTGGAGACGCTGGTACAGGTGGCTGCGATGAGCTTTGAAGATATTTTCCCCACGCAGCAGGCGACGGATGAGGGTGTACATGGCATCACCGAGTAAGGGTAAGGTAACCGCTAGGGCTGACCATGCTTGGATGGGGCTGTTGTTTGTATTCAGTAAAGCGATCGCTACACTCGCTCCTAATACTGTACTCCCTGCATCACCCATAAAGATTTTGGCAGGAGACCAATTCCACCAGAGAAAACCCAGCAAGGCGGCGGCTAGGAGCCAGAACAGGGGTTGATGGAGATAGTAGGCTAAAAAGCTTAATTGTAAGGCGGTAACACCAGCCACAAGGCCATCTAGGCCATCCATGAAGTTATAAAAGTTAATCAGGGCAGTTATGCCGATTAGGGTCAGCGCGATCGCTACAAATTGACCCACTAAACCCAAGGAAGTGAGCCAAGGTTGGGGAAATGAGCCACAATAAGCGATCGCCACTCCAGCAACCGCTAGCTGAACCAAATACCGCATCCCAGCAGGGACACCACAGCGATCGTCAATGATACCAATCAGGGCTAGAGGAGTCAGGATGAGCCAAAGGCAGATTGGGTTAAGGGTAGCCAACTCACTGGGTAGAAGTTGAGGGAAGTAATGGGTTAATCCAGTTGCGATCGTTCCGGCAATGGCAAAGGCAATGATAAAGCCCAATCCACCCCCACGGGGAGTCGGTTTCGTATGGGAACTGCGATCATTAGGGATATCGAGTAGCTTTTGGCTAAATTTGTGTTTGATAACGCCTACAGAAAAAACGGCGAGGAAAAAACTGGCGATCGCCACTACAAGAAAGAAAAAATTTATCATTCAGGTCACACTCACACTCACACTCAATCATGCCTTGGCTTTACAGCAGCGCTACTTCTTGAGTAATTCCTTCTGCAAAGCTCCTGGGCGAATAGTTAAAGTCTGCTTTAGCGGCTTTATGGTCAAATACTTTATCTTCATTCAATCGTAAGATTTGCTCCGAACTAACTGGCATTTTCAAGCTGAGGGAGTTCCCCAGTTGAATCAGACCCATAAATTGGTTGACTGGTATATGCCAGAGAAGGGTTTTTTTGTCCAGTGCTTGACTAGCAATTTGAACAACCTCGTTGTAACTCAATACTTGACCTCCGGAAATATTGTATTCGCGACGGTAGGTGTTGGGATTGTCAAGAACCGCACAAATTGCCCAAGCCACATCTTCTACATGAACGGGTTGCTGTAATGATGTTCCGGAACCTGGAACTGGAATAATGGGCGATCGCTGAATCAGACGGAGTAATCGAATCATGTTGCGATCGCTGGGTGTACCGTAAATCATGGTGGGACGCAAAATGGTGTAGTCCAACTCACTGCTGCGAATCACCTCCTCTGCGGCTTGACGTATCGCTTTACTCTTGGCGTTGAGTTGGGTAAACAGCGCCGTCGTACTCACAAAAATAGCCCGCTTGATTCCCGATGATTGACAGGCTGTGACAATATTGGGGGCTGCACCAAATCCGATCGAGGCGACGTTCAGCAAGGCTTTATAGCTGGGGAAGATACGACGCAGCGATTCTATATCGTCCAAATCGCCTTCTACGACCTTCAGATTTAAGTTTTTCAGCTTTTCGGTTTGGGAAGAGGGTCTAACCAAGCAATCAAAGGGGATGCCGCGCTCAAGCAGTTGCTGACAGACAAAACCTCCCGTAAATCCAGTTGCCCCAGTCAGTAATACATCTGCACTCATAACTCTTCTTGAATCAACGCCCAAAGTTTTTCTGCCACTTTGGTGCGGGAATACGTTGAACTGACCAAAGCTTGTCCTCGTTTACCCATCGCTTCCCGTTCCTCAGGCGGTGTCTGAGCCAGTTGAATCATGGCCTGTGTCAATCCCTTGGCATTTTCAGGTTCTGCCGTGAAGCCGACTTGATGGACTTCAACTTCTTGATTGAGGGTACCCCCAACCGCGACCACTACAGGTTTACCTGCGGCATAAGCATCATAAAGCTTGTTGGGACTGACCCCATAGCGAAATAAAGGTATATCTTTAAGCGTGAGAATCAGACCGTCAGCCGCCTTGAGGAGTTTGGGAATTTCGGCTTTTGGGATCGGGGGTCTAAATTCTAGGCATTGGATTCCAGCCGCTTGCTCTATCAATTGGGCTTTTTCAGGGCCATCACCCACTAACAAAATCTGAAATCGATCAGGATAGCTTTGGTCGAGGATTCGTGCAGCTTCAACAATCGTTTGAAGGGAATTTGCTGTGCCGTGTGCGCCGGTATACATGAGGCAAATTCGTTTTAGGTCGATATGGTATTGAGCTTTAGCCTGTTCAATGGGGAGTTCAACTTGGAACTGTTCAACATCAGGCCCATTAGGCAGCCAAATGACCTCAACAGCACCACGCTTGCTGATGTAGTCCACTAAGCCAGATGCTAAGACAATGATGCGATCGCTCTCACGATACAGCAGCCCTTCGATCCCCGCCAAAACCCTTACTATCAGGCTATTAGGTGATTTTCCCCCAAGCTCGATCAGAACTTGAGGCCAAAGGTCGCGAACCTCAAAATAAAAGGTAGCACCTCGAAGTTTGGCGAGTATCCAAGCCGTAAATGCGGCTAAAAGTTGCGGCGAGGAGCCAATAATCAGGTCTGGCTTTGGTTTAAGCAGACCGATGAGAAACAAGGTTAGGCAGAAGGACACCATGTTCACATATCGTCGCCAGTTATTGACCTGATAAGGAACGGCATAGAGCCAATTCCATTGCAGCCCCTCGAAGTTTTCCAAATGCCATAGTTGAGGGAATTTGAGCTTTAAGTATTGTCGCTGAGTCAGGTTGTAGTCGGAGGCGAAGACATTCACTTGACAGCCTTGCTTGGCTAAAAACTGACCCAACTCGTACTGCCGGATGTGACCGGGGACATCCGGAGTATTGGCAAATTGGTTAACAATCCAAACGCGAGGACTCAAACATTGACCTCCATGAGCGACGAGGCGAGTGCTGTAGAAATATTAAGTTTTTTTGAGTATAAATTTGCGATCAACTTCTTAAATGACTGAGCTGCCCTACTCAAAGTGCCATGCGTAGGGGTTGCTTTGCTTCATTAGTCCCCGTACTCCAAAGGAGAACCCGAAGGGTAGGAGGACTTAGTTTATATAGCCGCGATTCTTAATCGCCAGAGATATTTTTATAAAAGAATATTCTGCAATCTAAAATACCCAATCTGGCAAGCCGCATAATCACATTGATTCAAGTAATCCAAAGGATACCATTCATTTTTGCTAATCGCTTCAAAATAGCTGCCATCCTGCTGTGCAACTTCCGGCTCTATATCTGTTACATCAGCATAATACATATAGCAAATTTCATTAGTCTGAGTCCCAACAATATACTTACCTAGCGGCAAAACGCCAACTGAAAAACCAGCTTCTTCATACAGTTCTCTGATTGCTGCTTTCTCTGGTGACTCCCCTTCTTCTATCCCCCCAGTAATTGGGCAAGGATAAAGTCTATGTTCTTCGTTAATATCGGGAATATCGATACAAAGGGGCTGCTGCCTAATTAGAACTTCATACTCTCCTGTATTAAATTTACTTTTTCTAATGAGAAATACGGCAACTGAATCTCTACCTTTTCTTTCCAAATAATGAAAACCCCTGGCAGTCTCCTTCACAGTAATCCAGTCAGTCCTAAAAATGGTTTTCTCTTTGTTCATTTGGCAGAATTCAGTATTTTATTTATATTTTCGAGGATTGCACCTTACAAATCATAGCTAGGCTCTAAGAATAGCCCGTTTTCAAATTGAACTTTTCCTTTGCCATTGCTCCACTCCCAAGTGACTTTAGGGCTAGAGTTAAGCATCAATACTGTACAAATCGTCTTACCATCAGGGGGCAATAAACCCTGAATTCTAAGGCATCCACGCGGGTAACGCCGCCCAAACTCAGGGGCATACCAGGATTGAGACGTGTCGGCATCCATCCAAGTTACCCGATCGCTTTCGTCCAAACCCAACACCTTAATATAGAGTTGCCTTTCATGCAGTTGGCAGCAATACTCATCCTGATCTGGGTCATAAACCAAACTTAAACCAGGAGCAAAGTGTAGTGTAGAGGTATACTCAGTAGCAATCGCTGTTTCCAGGCGATCGCAAATCACAATTCCTTGACTTCCTAAACCAACCCAACGCTGATGCACGGCATTGAGAGGCGGTTTGGCATACCCGTTATGGGCAGCACTTATCCACTGCCATCCTTCAGATGTACCCGATCGCACGTTGAAGGGTTGAGCTTTACGACCAACTCGGAAACTTCCCCAGACTTCCGATTGGTCTTGATGGGCAATTGCGATCGTATTATGAGCTAATGTACTGCGCTCGTAAGACCGAACCTCGCCCCCAGCGTACTGACTCGTGCCTGTATCAACAATGATGGGTTGACCGTTGCAGTATAAGTCTACGGTTAAACAGTCGGCATGAGCATGAGGTGGTAATTCATCGGGGCAAGGTGGGGCATAGTCGAAGGCAAGTTCTAACCCATTGGCATTACGGAGGATAGAGTAGCCGGAATCAGGACAATGGCTGCTTGTGGTTAACGCTTCGTAGGGACGTGAGGACATAAGTGAGACACCCGCCGCTTGCAGCAAGCGAGTACATAAAGCATCAGTCGGGTGATTTGGAGATTGTCCCAACAACTGACTCACCCAACTTACAACCTCATCTAAGGGGTTAGCGATATTGTAGGCAGCATCATTCCACAAGGGATAAGCACCGTTAGACAGGCGAATGTTGGTGGCAAAGTTCAGCATCCGTTTCAGGGGTTCGCTGATAGTTTCCGGCATAGTCCAACCCGCACTTCGCAAGCAAGCAACAGACTCAGCCACGAGGTTAAGGACGATGAGATGATACATCGGGCTGCGCTCGTAATGTCCGCCATCGGGGAGAATTTGGAGGGCTAGCTGTTGGGAAAGTTGATGTAGGGCAATTTTTGCGATCGCTTCCGCTTTGGGATGATTAAAGTTCAAACCCCCAATAATTAAAGCTCTGAGATTTTCCAACAGATGATTGCCACCCGCAAAATATTCTTTGTGGCGATGGAGATACCGCACCTGAAACCACAGTGAAGTCAGAACATCGGGTTCAGCTAAGAGGGGAATCGCTCTAGTTGCCAATGTCCAGTTGACAATACGCAAAGATGTGGTATAGGGATGCCAACCATCGAAGGAACACAGAGAATTGGCGTTAATCCAGTCACAGATAAGGTGTTTGAGCTGACTGAGATTTTTCCCCTCAATTTGCCCTTGTTGATAAGCTACGGTGAGGACTTCCCGTACCCAGTCGAAATAGTGCAGGTTAAATTGCCACAAGCGAGGATAGTCGGGACTATTCCAAGTGATGGGAAATTGCAGTTCTCGCGGCTGATTGAGAAAGGTGAAGGTGTAAGTTTGTTGAGGCGAGGGGATAGGGTGAAGGGGTTCGGGCAGTTCTAATGCTTGGAGATAGCCCTGACGTAAGGGAGGCGTTGAGATAGAGTTACCTACGGCTAGCGATTGGCGTAGGGGTAAAGGTAGCCTAGGAAGCGATCGCGATTGGATTTCAAATTGAACTCGCGCTGCTAGCTGACGCGGTGGAATATCGCGAATTGTACGAAACCAGCGACCTAGATTCAATGTCTCGCTGCCTCCGCAATCTCGAAGCTGACGCGAGTTACCTCCACTAACTCCTCAAACGGAATCGGTGATGCTTCACCCGACTGAATAGCCTTGACAAAAGCGGCGGCACAGGCAGTATTGCCCTTATCCTGTCGCCATAGGTTCATGGTTTTAAATCCAGAGAAGCCGTAACCTCTTAACTTGCGGAAGTTATCCAACTGAAGGATAGTACCAGCACAGAAAACTTCTAATCGCTCTTTGGGAAAGGATTTGTGTCCATTGGCTAAGTAGTGAACGCTGCCAAAGGAACCATCGGCAAAAGTAAGGGTAAAACTAACTTTATCCTCTCGAATTGCGATCGCTTCTTGCCCTCCTTTAGGTAAGGGAGATTGGGGAGGGTATGTCCCCAAACTTGTGGTTTGAACCGACACAATCGGAGAATCTGCGAGAAATCTCAGCAAGTCGATAAAGTGACACGCTTCCCCAATAATTCGCCCACCCCCAATCGCGATGTCCTGTATCCAGTGTTCGGCGGGAATTGCCCCCGCATTCACCGTCATAATCATTGCCTTCGGTTCTTTGAAAGGGGTGAGAAGGGTTCTGATTTGCTGAATTTGGGGGGCAAAGCGACGGTTAAAACCCACCATTAGCAGCGGGGCGGTGCCAGAATTCGAGATAGAGATATAGGTTGACTTGATTTCATCGAGTTGTTCACAGGTAATCGCCAAGGGTTTTTCGACAAAAACGTGTTTCCCTGCTTGGAGTGCTTGGCAGACAAATTTTGCGTGAGTGTCGTGGCGGGTGGCAATCACTAAGGTGTTGATTTCGGAGTCTGTTAATAGACTGGCTGTATCCGTTGTTGCCTGCTGAATGCCAAATTTACGCCCAACATAGACGCCACTTGTCCCCCCACTGGTAGCAACAGCTTTAATCGGAACTCCGGTGGTTTTGAATGCTGGGATTAAAACTCGGCTGGCGTAATTCCCTGCACCAATGCAGCCAAGGACGGCTTGATTTTGTCTTTTCTCCCCCCCTTTATAAGGGGGGGTAGGGGGGGGTGAATTTTGAATTGGGAAATTACTATCCGAGTTTCCTTCTACAGTTCCAAGCTGAATGGTTGGGTTAAGCAGGGTATCGGCTGATTGGTACTCAAAATCTGGATATTGCAGCAGAATGCCGAGAGAAGGTTCATTGCTACCCAGAAGTTGGTAAGCGGCTGGTGCTTGCTCAAGGGGAAAGCGATGAGAGATAAGAGGTGCAATGTCTAATTTGCCAGCAGCCAGCAGATCGAGAACGGCTTCAAAGTTCCGTTGTTGTGTCCAACGGACAAAGCCGAGGGGGTAGTCTTGTCCGCTTTCCTCGTAAGCTGGATCGTAGCGACCAGGGCCATAAGAACAGGAAACTTGAAAGGAGAGTTCTTTTTCGTAAAAATCTGCCCTGGAAAGTTCTAAACCCACGACACCCACTAAAACAAGCCGACCCCGTCTGCGGCTCATTTGAGCAGCTTGATGAATGGGTTCGTTACTTTGGGTAGAGGCGGTAATCAAGACACCATCGACCCCACGTCCACGAGAAAATGCGATCGCAGCAGCAACAGCGTCTTCCCCACGGGAAAGATCTACTGTTTCCGCCCCAAATTGTTCAGCTAAATTCAGCTTGTGGCGATCAAAGTCTATCCCTAAAACCCGGCAACCTTGGGCGCGTAGGAGTTGGACGGTGATTAAACCAATTAAACCCAGTCCGGTAACGACGAACGCTTCGCCTAAAGTAGGTTGAGCGAGACGAATACCTTGAAGCGCGATCGCACCCAGAACGGTAAAGGCGGCAGCTTCATCACTTACTGCATCAGGAATCTGGGCACAGAGGTTTTTCGGCACGCAGACAACTTCGGCGTGATAGCCGTTAGAGACAATGCGATCGCCAATTCTAAACCCTTCTACTCCCGCCCCAACCTCCAGAACGACTCCAGCATTGGAGTAACCCATTGCCAACGGTTGGTCAAGTTTACTCTGAATCGCTTCCAGTGTCGGAATTAAGCCGTCCGTCTTGATTTTATCTAGCACCATGCGGACTTTTTCCGGTTGTTGGCGGGCTTTGTCGAGGAGATTGGCTTTGCCAAATTCCACCAGCATCCGTTCGGTTCCCGCAGAAACCAGGCTGGTTCTAGTCCCGATCAGGAGATAACCGGGTTTTACCTTTGGACAGGGAACTTCGACAACTTCTGTACTACCCGTGCTAAGTGACTGAAGAATCTGTTTCATACCAAATCGGCGCTATAACCCCTTTTAACTTTAATTTCCTCCTCTTCTCTCCTCCGTGTCCTCTGTGCCTCTGTGGTTCGTTCTCCAAAAATGGTGTAGTCATCCCGGATTTGGTATCACTTTGTCGCTGTAATCAGCATAAACAGCCCATGATTGGGAAAAAATGTACGAATGATCCACCTTGGCAAAAGCGATCGCGCCACAGTGAGCATCCAACCCTGATGACGTTGACCGGCTGATGAGGTTAAAAGGTCACCGTGAGTCAGAATGGTTTGAATCTCCACCGACTGAAACTTGCTCAGCAGTTGATGAGCTTCACTCACAGAATAAGCCTTCGTTCCCGGACTTTCTAAATATTTTCCATAAATTTCGTTCAAAGATGTCAAGGGCTTAAATCCCAAAAGCGCATACCTCAGCCACAGCATGTAACCCACAAAACTGTATTTATGGTAAATCATGAGTTTTGCCACCCCTCCAGGTTTTAAAACTCTCAGCACTTCATCGATAGCTTTGACTGTATCAGGCGTGTGATGCAGGACACCCCAGGAATAAACTAAATCAAACATTGCATCCTCAAAAGGAAGGTTCTCTGCATCGGCTACCTGTAATGTTGATGTCAACCCCAGTAGGTCAAACCTGCGACGAGTATGTGCGATCGCCCGTTGAGTTAAATCAATTCCGTAGAGAATGGCACCCGCTTCAGCAAACTTTTGATGGTCAGCCCCTAACCCTACCCCTATTTCCAAAACATCTTTGCCTTTGTATCGGTCAAATTCAGCAAACTTTAAGATAAAAGGTTCTAGTTCATATCGCTGTTTTATTTGCTGGTGATAATCATCTTTATCCTGGGATTTCAAATACAGATTTTCACCACAAGCCGCTGCTTCCCAAAATTCGTGAACAGCTTTTTTATCTAAATTCATGCTTGGCATTTTTTATGGGGTATTGGAATTGGTTATTTAAGCCTTCAATGATTGTTTTGACATGATGAGCCCAGGTATAATGAGATAGTGCTTCAGCTCTAGCATTTTGGCCTATCGAAACCCTCCATTCGGGATTTTCAACCAGGAAATGAAGGCCATCAATTAAAGCTTGTCTATCTCCAGGTGGTGCTAAGACAGCTAATTCTGTTTCATCTCCGCTCGGCGCATTAAAAGGTAAGTGACCGACACGAAGACTATTTTGCAGAACTTTACCAATTTGTTCTAAATCGGACGCTAAAATAGCTTTTCCCATTACCATATATTCAAACAACTTCGTCGGTGAACCAAAGAAACGACTGCCATCCCCATTAGGTAAATGGGGAGATAAGAGAATATCGGATGCCGCTAAATAAGCGGGGGCTTCTTCTTGTTTCACTAAACCTGTAAGAGTGACAAACGGTGCATAAGTTTCTCCAGTCAGTATTTCTCGTACCTTAGGCATTTTTAAGCCATCGCCAATGAGCAAAAAATGCATTCTTCGTTCTCGCAACCACTCGGAATTATTGTCAATCATTTGGCGAATAGCGGCAGCTAATACCTCTACACCATGCCACTGCCCAAACGTTCCAATAAAGGTGGCGACTGTCGCATCTTTGGCAATCCCGTAATGCTGACGCAATCGATCGCACTCTTCCTGGCTAAAACGACTCGGATTGAAAACGTTGGGATCGATACAGTTAGGATAGCAGGCAATGCGATCGCGCTTGACTCCTCTTTCGATTAACTCATCGCGCAATACGTCGGAAACCGTAACTATCAGATGAGCGTGCTTCAGAGAAACTTCCTCAACCAGAACTGCAAGGTCATGATACTGTAAAGGTCGTCCCCAGTTTTTTGCCACCCAAGCTTCAGAACCGTTGTATTCCAGAACTAAAGGTACTTTCATTTCCTGCGAAAGTACTACCCCGGCATAGTTGGCGATGGACAGTCTTTGGTAAATAAACGAATAGTGTTTTTGAGA
>NZ_DATNPA010000478.1:0-18590 GCF_036703385.1 Allocoleopsis sp.
AAGAACTCATTTCAATTCATCTAACTAAATGTAGATATGAGACCTCTTGCAAAAGTCAATTTTTGCCCCCCTAACCCCCCAACTTTGAGGGGAACCGGAATCTGAAAGTCCCCCAGAATTGGGGGATTTAGGGGGCATTCCAGGATTTATGCAAGAGGTCTAATTACAAGTTTTTAAGCAAATGAGACGCCCTGTAGTAGCAACTCATTACACTTGAAAACAGACTCAGCTCGATTCCCTACATTCTCGTTTCACTGAATGCAAGATAGCCGCACCTTCACTCCACAGCCAACCGCTGATGGCTCATTCACCTTCTTTTCGTCTGAATTTGGTGAATTCTTTCATAGTACTCAGGGCGCAAAAGAAGAAGCGCTGGTGAAGTTTGTGGAACCTTGCCAGATTGCCCAGAAAGCCCAACAGCCCGTGGTGCGATTGCTGGATGTCTGTTATGGTCTAGGTTACAACAGCGCAGCGGCTCTAGAGGTAATTTGGGAAACTAATCCCAACTGCCACGTTGAACTGATGGCTTTGGAATTAGACGCAACGGTACCCCAAAGTGCGATCGCACATAATTTACTTAATGTTTGGAGTCAGCCTATCCCTGAATTGTTGGAAGTTTTAGCCACTTCTTTGAAGGTTCAAACCCATCGACTTGACGCTCAATTACTCATCGGTGACGCTAGAGCCACTCTTGGGCAGTTGCGTCAATCCAATTTTCAAGCGGATGCCATTTTTCTCGACCCCTTCTCTTCCCGCCGTTGTCCTCAGTTATGGACGGTTGAATTCTTTCAGCAGTTAGCTCACTGCTGTGCACCAACTGGCAGACTTGCCACTTACTCCTGTGCCGCCTCTGTGCGGAGTGCGCTCCTAACTGCTGGCTTTAAGATTGGTTTCACCCCACCCCTGAGAGGTCGGCAACCGGGAACTATCGCCAGTTTCACTGATACAGATCTGCCATCTTTGCCGTTGCGATCGCAAGAACATTTGCAGACTCGTGCGGCTGTGCCTTACCGCGACCCTCAGCTGGGCGATCCAGCCCCAATTATTTTACAGCGTCGTCAAATGGAACAACAGGCATCTTCCCTAGAGCCAACGTCTCGTTGGCAGAAGCGTTGGTCTTGGGAAGAACGTAATGATGTTTAACGGATGGTAACGCAGAATCATACTTCGCCTCGGTACGCTAATCCCTTTCAAGATTTAGCCACACTCCCCATTGCGAACTAAAAAATATACCCAAAGAATCTTTCATGAAAAGTCATCAACAATTCTTAAAGCGTAGCCGAAAATCTTTTTTAAGAAATAGCTTTTATGGCGTTCATCTGTGTTTATTGAAGGAACCAATGCAGAGCAGTCTTGATAATGACGCTGTAATCTTGACCAATTTGGAATGTTCGGAGCCTAAGTATTTAAAAATATAAATAAATGTTTCAAGTGAAGGCGTTGAAGCTTAAAATATAAAAAATAAATAATTGAATAGCGATACACCAAGCAATCGGAAAAAGTCTGATTGCGAAAATAAGTTCTTTTAGGCATAATAAAAGCCTGTGCCCGTCCTAGATCATGTTGGATACATTAGGTGCTTCGATGTTAGCCAGATCGGGAACGAGTGCTTCCGATCTAATTTCTCCGGATTCCGATCAACCCAAAATCCTCGTTGTTGACGATCATCCCTCCAGTCGGATGACCGCTGTAGCGCTTTTGTCAGTGGAGGGCTACGAGGTGCTGGAGGCAGAAAGTGGCCCAATTGCTCTAAAGCGCGTTGTAGAGGGCAATCCCGATTTGATTCTCTTGGACGTCATGATGCCAGGAATGGATGGGTATGAGGTATGCCGGCGTCTCAAGGAAGATGAGCAGACTCGCCTGATTCCGGTGGTATTTATCACAGCGCTCAATGATAAGCGATCGCGCATCATGGGGATAGAAGCTGGGGGAGATGACTTCTTGAGCAAACCCTTTGATCGGCTGGAGCTGGCGGCGCGAGTCAAGTCCCTAGTCCATCAAAAGCGCCTTAACGAAGATTTAGACCACGCCGAACAGGTTCTTTTTTCCATTGCCAGAGCTGTTGAAAGCCGTGACCCCAATACAGGTGACCACTGTGAGCGACTCGTAGCAATGGGCAAAGCCTTTGGTGAATACATCCAACTGCCAAGAACAGACATTCGGAATTTGATGTGGGGTGGCTATCTTCACGACATCGGCAAAGTCGGAATTCCCGACGCCGTGCTGTTGAAAAAAGGCTCATTTACTCCCGAAGAGCGGCAAATCATGACCAATCACGTCCTGATTGGCGAAAAAATCTGTAAACCGTTGCGCTCTATGCGGGGTGTACTCCCGATTATTCGTTATCACCACGAACGCTGGGACGGGACGGGTTATCCGGACGGTTTGGTTGAGGATGAAATTCCCTATCTGGCGCAAGTGTTTCAAGTCATCGATATCTACGATGCTTTGACAAGTGAGCGTCCTTACAAACGAGCCTTTACTGTAGCCGAGGCTTTAGAAATTATGGTTCAGGAAACCCAACGAGGTTGGCGCAACCCCAAGCTCTCCCAGCAGTTTACTGAATTTATTAAGACCTCTCATCTGAGAGACTCAGTGCAATCCGCTCTTTGAGCATGAATCGTCAGCCGCAAGTTGCTCCGTTGAATATCGGTGATACAAAATTTGTCTATGTTTCCTCTAACTGTTATCATCAGTGAGCAAAATTTTGAAAACTGATAGCTGAAAGCTGATAGCACATCATGGTTGCAGTAGCGATTCTAGCAGCAGGACGCGGGACGCGGATGAAATCAGACCTACCCAAGGTCTGTCACACATTGGGCTCTGTTTCACTGGTTGAACGAGTTCTCAAGAGTTGTCTCTCATTGACTCCCTCACGAATTCTTGTGATTGTAGGCTATCAGAGTGAGCGGGTCAAAAAGTCTCTGGAAGCCTATTCAACTGTGGAGTTTGTGGAACAGACGGAGCAACTGGGAACCGGTCATGCTGTCCAACAACTTCTACCCTACTTAGAGGGATTCACCGAGGAGTTGCTGGTTCTGAATGGCGATGTTCCCCTGTTGCGCTCCAGCACGATAAAACAGCTGTTAGACACGCATAAAACTCATCAGAATGCCGCAACTCTCCTAACCGCCCACTTGTCCAATCCTAAAGGTTATGGGCGAGTTTTTTGTGACGGTCAAAATCTGCTCAAACAGATTGTTGAGGAACGTGACTGCACACCGGAACAAAAGCAAAATCGCCGCATTAACGCCGGGATTTATTGCTTCAACTGGCCCCAACTGGCAAAAGCGCTACCAAAATTAGAGGCGAATAATGACCAGAAGGAGTATTACCTCACCGATATGGTCAAATTCTTGGAGCCGGTGATGGCAGTGGATGTAGAAGATGAGCAGGAGATTAGCGGTATCAATGACCGCAAACAGCTTGCCTGTGCTTATGAGATTTTGCAATCGCGGGTCAAAGATGCCTGGATGGAACGGGGTGTAACTTTAGTCGATCCAGCAAGCATTACGATTGATGACACGGTAAAATTGCAGCCGGATGTGACGATTGAACCCCAAACTCATTTGCGAGGAAAAACTCAAATTGGCTCTGGTAGTCGCATTGGCCCTGGTAGCTTAATTGAAAATAGCCAGTTGGGTGAGAATGTGACTGTGCTGTACTCAGTAATCAGCGACAGCGTGGTCAAAGACGGCACCCGGATTGGCCCCTATGCTCATTTGCGGGGTCATGTGGAAGTAGGGGAATCCTGCCGAGTGGGCAATTTTGTGGAATTGAAGAATACGACTCTAGGCGGTCGCACGAATGTGGCACACTTATCTTATTTGGGTGATGCACAACTAGGGAATAAAGTCAATATTGGTGCGGGAACGATTACCGCTAACTACGACGGTGTGAAGAAGCATCGTACCCAAATTGGCGATCGCACAAAAACGGGCTCCAACAGCGTCCTCGTCGCCCCCTTAACCTTAGGGCAAGATGTCACGATTGCCGCCGGTTCGACTGTAACTGAAGATGTACCCGATGATTGCCTCGTACTGGCGCGGACGCGGCAGGTGGTGAAACCGGGTTGGCGGTTAAAAAATCAAGCCGAAAAATCATAACCCCACAGTAAGGATTCAGGTAACTCGATTTGGATTTAAATGGTTTGAGTCTCTTGCTCCTTTTCGGATAGAAGTGATTAATTGTGCTGAAAATTGCACCAATGACCTAATGGGAAATACCAATTTCACACATGGCTGTGAAATTTTTTCATCGGGACTGCCTTCTGCCTTCTGTCTTTTGCTATAAGTCCAAAGCGAGGGAGACGAAAGTCTACCCTCTCAGAGGCAGGTTCCGAAGAAATTGGAAGCACGCGCTCTATTGCCTAGCAATGAGCGTCGGGTAGTTCACTTTTACTTCTTCTGGTGCATCTCGGAATAAGCCGCATAAACTCCTTGGACGTTATACCAATTGAGGAAAATCCGGGCAATTTCTAAGGCTAATTGGGATTTTCCTTGATTAATTAGCCATTGTAAAAAAGGAGCCATTGTTCGTTCGTTCAGCCTCCCACCAATGGAAAGGATGCCCCAGAGCAGTCGATGCAGCCAAGTCATCTGAATCATCATCCGTACCTCCCAGGTAGGGTGCTTTTCATAAAACAAAACACCCATGCGCCCCCGTTGAATTTCTCGGTCAATCATGGGGGGAATTTGGTCTAAGGCAAAGGGTGGATGCCAATGGTAGCCTACAGCTTCGGGGCATTTGATGAGTTTTAAACCTAGCTGTTTGAGTCTGACACCCAGTTCTAAGTCTTCCCAACCGTAGAGTTGGAAGCGGGTGTCGAAGAGTCCGACCTTTTCCAGCCATTTACGTGCGATCGCAACATTTCCCGTTGCAAAATACGCGGCTGAAAAATCCGTAAGTTTGTAGGGTTCTGATGTGGGATTCTCAAAGTTACAGGTATTAATCACCCAGCCATAAGTAAAGAAGCGAGGCTCCTCTGGAGCCGCTTCGCTAACGCTCCCTAGTTGCTGCTGTCCCTGCACTAAAGCATCGGCATGAGCTTGAAGAAAGTGTTCTGTGACAACAAGGTCACTATCAATAAAGATAATGGTGTCACCTTTTGCCTGTTCTACCCCCAAATTTCGGGCAGCGGCTGGGCCTTTGTGGTCTTGTGCGTGCGATCGCACATGGGGAAACTCGCTTTTGTGGGACTCTAACCACTCCAAGGTACCATCGGTTGAGCCATCATCCACTAAGACCACTTCGTAGCCTTCAACAACACTACCATTCCTCAGTTGCTGGTGTTCTATAGCTCTCAGGCATTTTTCAAGAATGGGCTTGCGATTATAGGTGGGAATGACAACGCTGAAAAACAAGGGAGCCTCTTACCGCAGAATCTGATTAATTCCCTTCAGCCTATCAGTTGTCTGGGCAAGAAAGTTGACACAGGTGGACTGAGGCCAGGGTGTCACATAAGCGCGGCAGTTTGCCTGAGTTTTCTACGCTAGGTTCTCTAGGGGTTATTCCTCTCCAATCTTTCAAGGAGCGAATCCGCAATTCTCACAGCACTCTCTGCCAATAATCCAGGAATTCGTTCGTAATCGCCACGAGTTTCTTTGAGTAACAGTTTTATCGTGTATTGATTATTTAATAGTCCTTGTAGTGCCAAGGAAGCGAAATACTCCCGTTTTGTTAGGGGTGGTATTGGTTCTTGTTGTGTCATAGATTCAATACTGGTTCACTCACCATTGTTGTCTCGAAGTAGCTGATATTATGCAAATTGACTGGCAAACCGCCAAAACCTACGAAGATATCCTATACCACAAAATTCCCGGTATTGCCAAAATTACGATTAATCGTCCCCACAAGCGCAATGCTTTTCGCCCCAAAACGATTTTTGAACTCTATGATGCCTTCTGTGATGCTCGTGAAGACCCCACGATTGGCATTGTTCTGTTTACAGGTGCTGGCCCTCATACGGATGGGAAATACGCTTTTTGTTCTGGCGGTGACCAAAGTGTGCGAGGTAAGGGTGGGTATGTGGACGACGAAGGCGTTCCTCGGTTAAATGTACTCGATTTACAACGCCTGATTCGCTCCATGCCCAAGGTGGTGATTGCCTTAGTTGCAGGATATGCGATCGGTGGCGGTCACGTCTTGCATCTAATCTGTGACTTGACGATTGCGGCTGATAACGCGATTTTTGGTCAAACTGGCCCTAAAGTCGGGAGTTTCGATGGCGGGTTTGGCGCTAGCTATCTCGCCAGAGTTGTGGGTCAAAAAAAAGCACGAGAAATTTGGTTTCTCTGCCGTCAATACACGGCCTCTCAGGCACTGGAAATGGGTCTGGTTAACTGTGTTGTACCAGTAGAGCAGTTAGAGGCAGAGGGTGTGCAGTGGGCAAATGAAATTTTAGCTCATAGCCCGATCGCCATCCGTTGCTTGAAAGCGGCATTTAACGCTGACTGTGACGGTCAAGCTGGTCTGCAAGAACTTGCCGGAAATGCCACCTTACTCTATTACATGACGGAGGAAGGAGCAGAGGGGAAACAAGCCTTCCTAGAAAAGCGTCCCCCCAATTTTCGTCAATACCCCTGGTTACCGTGACGCCTCTCCACGCCAAACCCTATGCCTAAGCCACAAAAATTTTACTGACCCGAATGGGAAGGGCATCTTGCCCTTCCCATTATTTTGGCAAAAAGTCTAATCTTTTGCCTTGCCGTAGGCAATTTTTGTGGATAATATCTATCGGCAGAAATTGTTAATCTTTATTTGAACCTTGTAATCCACGATTTTTTAAAGCTTTCATTTTTAGCGTAGGAATCAACGATTGTTCCCCTGCTCATCTAGTCCGTAATCAAAACGATTTTCTCATTTTATAGCAAGTACTACGTTAGCCTTCAATGTTTCAGGCGTCAAGCGGTGGCTTTCTTCAGGGAGGTCTTGTTCTGAGGAGCTAATTGAGCAATTAGCCGCCAAACTCTGTTTGATCCCCAACGGGTCGTTACCCCAAATCCCTTCGATCCTCCCCCAAGTGGGTGCAAAAGGTGAGCTAGCTAAAGAACAGGCTTTCCAGCTACCTCTGACAGGGACGCTGAGTTGCTGACACACGCCTCCACGCCGTCCCTCCGGTTGAAAATACCGACAGCACCGACAAGCAGAGGTTGTATAATTTAAAGCCGTCATTGGAGTATTTTGATAAAGAGTTTATGTTTTCTAACCCTTTAATTTTCCGATCTCGTATTTGAGTCTCTTAAACCTAGCAAGCTGTGAGCCAGCCTAGGTTAGAGCAATTCCTTACCTAACTGAGAGCTTTAGACTTTCTTTAGTATCTCGTTATATATAGAAATAATTAGTGTAAAGAAATCAAACAAAACCAGAATTTTTTAAAAAAATGTACTTGATTTTCTTAAAACCTTACAGGGATCAAGCTAAACCGAAAGACGTATGTATTTAGAAATAGCAAAGTTTAAAGCACTAATCATGGCCTAAACCGTCGGTTCAGGTACAACCCTTGAAGAAGTTCGTAATTTTTACGTAGACTTCTGCTTCGGAGTGGGGATTGGCAAGAAAACCCAGTATCCAAGTCCTTGGCCTAATGCCCGCCCTTAATTTTTTCCAGTCCCCCAGCCTCTGTGAAGGAGGTGGCATAGGGTCGCCTTGAGTGCGCTATTGTGACTTCCACTACTTCAGGCTAACGTGGGAGCAAGCATGGAAGTATCACTCGCTCTTGTCACTGTGGCTGATTTTAAATCGCACCTACCTAATATATGATTGAGACCATTACTCGATGTTGACAAAAGCAACAGGGTGTAGTTTCCTATAAACCTCTCGCCTACATTTCAGACTCTGCCGCTTTTGTAAAATACTTTTACTGGACTGGTGATCTAGGGGAACAGCAGATGCACAAGATCTTCTTGCTCTACCGCTTCAAAACTCGAAAGCTTGTAATAAACTGACAGCGAGAGTCTTATATTGAAAGCTCTGAACAGAGCTTTAAACGCAAAAACTCACTCCCCAGCCTTCCTCATGAGTCAAAATACTACACTTGAGTCCACAACTCCAACCTTCTCCAACCCGCCAATCAATCCAGTTTTGCAGGCCGCTCTGGGTAGCATTGATGTGCAGTTAGAAGAAGAATTAGCCCGCTACCGACGCCAACGCGCAGGGCGTCCCGTCATGTCACCCAGTGGTCTTGGTCGTCACCAGGTTCGTAAACCGCTTGAGTTGATAGCTGTCGATCAAGGAGCCAAAAAAACTCAACGACCAGCGTTGGGGATGAGTACAGCTCCCCAGATTTCATTTCCCTTAGCGATGGTGAACCAGACACCAACGACCACACCACCTGAGGAGACGCATCATGAGCCAATGGCTCAAATGGGTCAGTTAGAGTCCTCAGGCTCAACCCTTACTGAGCCAACAGCGCCGTTGGTTGCTCCTTCACGGACTAACACGACGGCTCATGATTCAGCCCCAGGTGTTACTGGGCGGCTCACTCCTTCGGAAAGCTCAGCCGAGGTAAGCGGTGACTTGGTGCCTTTCGGAGCCGCCCAAGCGCAACCAGAGGATTATTTAGAATCATCTGAAAAACTGTTGCAGAGTTTAGCCCAAGAAGAAGCTCGCGATCGCTCCCGCAAGCGTTTTACCGATCGCTTTCTGACTCCTTTAGGGGTCGGTTCCCTATTACTATTGCTGGTTTCTGGCGCTACTGTGCTCTACATCTTCAAGAATCCCTCCATGCTCAGTGCGCTGAATCTCAACCGATTCTTTGGCTCAAAGACAACGACAACAGCTCAAAAACCAACTGAGACAGCCCCAGCCAACAAGACAGCCCAGGAAAATTCCCCAACTATCAAAGGACCTAATCTCGCTTCTCAGGAATTTCCTGAAGTGAGTTTAGATACCTTGAGTCACTTGGAACCCAGTCCGACGCCAATACCATCGGCAGCTACCGCGCAACCAGAAGTTCCTAACTCTGGGGTAACACAACAAGCTCCGCCTGTTATTCCCAACTCAGCACTTCCTGGAAGTTCTTCAGATATATCTTCGGCACTCCTGCCGAGCCCAGGTCAGCCGCAAACGATTCCATCTACGGTATCACCCGTGGCTCCCTTACCCGCACTACCCACCACCGTACCCGGAGCGAGTAAGTCCAATCGAGCGGCTGTCAATCCCAAGCCCTTATTGGCCCCGACCACACCCGTTGCCAAGCAGAAGCCGAAAGCTTCTACCTCTGCAACACAACCGGCAGCAAGTCCTGCACCCGCTAGGGGAACTTGGTACTACGTGTTGAGTAACTACAGTAGCGATCGCGATCTGGCGCAAGTCAAAACCATCGTCCCTGATGCTTATGTGGAACGCTTTCCACAAGGTGCTCAGATTCAGATGGGAGCGTTCAAGCGTGAGTCTCAGGCCAAAACTTTAGTGGAGAAACTCAAGAAACAGGGCGTTACCGCCTCGATCTATCATCCTTAGGGCTAATCTTCAATGCAATATCTAAAATCGGGTCTTGACTCTGAGATACCATAATGTTAATAAATCCCCCGACCCGTGATGTGAATGGAGAGCTGCTATGGGATTGATCGATCGCATCCTGCGAGTAATTCGCGCCAACCTCAACAGTTTGATCGGGCAAGCCGAAGACCCAGAGAAAGTTCTGGAACAAGCTGTCGAGGATATGCAGCAGGATTTGATTCAGCTGCGGCAGGCTGTAGCGCAGGCGATCGCTACCCAAAAACGCACCGAGCGACAAGCCGCTCAGGCTGAAACAACAGCCCAAGAGTGGTACAATCGCGCTCAATTGGCACTGGCAAACGGGGATGACAACTTAGCACGGGAAGCCCTGACGCGGAGAAAATCCTATCAGGAGACCTCAAAAGCGATGCGATCGCAGCTGACGCAGCAAAGTGCTGTTGTCAACAAGCTCAAAGAAAACATGCGAACCCTAGAGAGTAAAATCTCAGAAGCGAAAACGAAAAAAGACCTGTATATCGCTAGGGCACGCTCTGCTCAGGCTTCCCAGAAGATTAACGAGATGCTGGGTAACATGGGTACGGGCAATGCCCTGAGTGCCTTCGAGCGGATGGAAGAAAAAGTAATGCAGCTCGAAGCCCAGTCCGAAGCCATAGCCGAACTGGGAACCAGCGATTTGGAAAAGAGATTTGCGGCTCTTGAAGGGGGCGATGAGGTAGATAGCGAGTTGGCGGCAATGAAAGCTAACTTGATGAGCGGCACCGAATCGACCAGATTACCGTCTAGTCAGACACCATCTGCCCAAAATCCAGAAATTGAAGCCGAGCTGAAAAAACTGAGATCTGAAACAGAACGCTCTTGATTGAAGAGGATGTGGAGACGGGTGCAGGGCTACAGGGGTGACGTTTGTTGATAATCCTAGGTAAAGAGTTAAAGATTGTCCTCTTTTACTCTTCCCCACTCCCAGGAAGGGAGAATTCGAGAACTGGGCTATAAGCTAGCGCTTTTTGGTTGGAAGTTTTTACACTGGATTAAAGCGTCTTGTTTCAATGGCTTGCGCCTCTGTATTTTGAGTGACTGAACAGTTGTGCTTAATGACTAGAGATGGGATAGCCTTAATTGCTTAAATCGCACGCACCAGCAGCAGGCTGATGCCTTAGAGTCTGCGTTACAACTACTTTATACGTTCCAAGAGGATAGACAGCGTCATGGGATTATTTGATCGCCTTAGCAGAGTCGTCAGAGCAAATCTGAACGATATGGTGAGTAAGGCTGAAGATCCAGAAAAGATTCTGGAGCAAGCCATTATTGATATGCAAGAAGACCTGATCCAACTGCGCCAAGCAGTGGCTAGGGCAATTGCCACTCAAAAACGCACTGAGCAACAATACAACAAAAATCAATCCGAAGCCAACAACTGGCAGAACCGCGCCCAACTCGCGCTCAGCAAAGGGGATGAAAATTTAGCGCGGGAGGCACTTCTGCGTAAGAAAGCTGTTGCCGAAGCGGCTGCTACTCAGAAAACCATGCTGGAGCAGCAGACTACTCAGGTAGACAGCCTCAAGAAAAACCTGATTGCTTTGGAAAGTAAGATCTCCGAAGCTAAGACCAAGAAAGATATGCTCAAGTCCCGTGCAGCGGCGGCTAAAGCCAACGAGCAGTTGCAAGGTACAATTGGTCGCTTGGGTACCGGCTCGGCAATGGCTGCTTTTGAGCGAATGGAAGACAAAGTTTTGGAGCTGGAGGCTCGTTCTCAGGCTGGCTATGAGCTGGCAGGTAATAACTTAGAAGCTCAATTTGCCCAGCTCGAAGGCGGCAGCGACGTTGATGATGAGTTGGCGCAGATGAAAGCACAGTTAACGGGAGGTTCTGTCTCACAGCAAGCGCTACCAGCCTCCCAGGAAAAAGCCTCTCCCTCCTCTAATTCAGCCGTTGACGCTGAATTGGAAGCTCTGCGAAAGCAAATCGACAATTTATAAGCGTCGGCAAGCTTTTGACAACATCCTCGGCAAAAAAAGACCTTGATAGGCGACTCAACCTCAATCCCACCAGTCTCAATAGGGGTGTGGCTTGGAGAGAGTCTATCCAGGTCTTAATTATTGTGGTTGCCTGACGCGGAAGCGACTTGCACTAGTTCATTCCTGTCGAGCAGGCAGATTATCAATAATTGTTGATGACTATATAAGTTGATAAAGATAAGTAATAACTCTTACCGCCAAAGGCTTGGACTGATTTACTGTATTAAAGTGAGGTAACAGGAAGACTGGCTCACTTGCCTATCCAGGCTAAAGTTTCAACAACGACCAATAGAGCGTAAGTTGGCCTAGAAGTACTTGTATTCATGGAGGGTGTTGTGAGTAGCGCTATTTCAATTACGGATTCCGAGTTTGAAACCGAGGTTTTAAAAGCGGAGCAACCTGTACTGGTTTACCTGTGGGCATCTTGGTGTGGCCCTTGTCGCTTGGTATCACCATCTGTGGACTGGGTGGCGGATACTTATAGCGATCGCCTAAAAGTCTTCAAGATGGAAGTCGATCCAAATCCTGAGACGGTGAAGAAGTACCACGTCGAAGGCGTCCCCACCCTTATTCTGTTTAAGAACGGTGAGATCGCCCAATCCCATGAAGGAGCAATTAGTAAGCAGAAACTAGGAGGTTTGATAGAAGCTCAACTGTCAGAGAGTTGAAGGTTGAACCGTTGAAAGTTAAACGTTATAACCAAGCCTATCCCAACTTGAGTTTATACAAGGAGGTGAGGTGAATCCTCAAGCCTCATCCCCGACTAAAACTTATAGGAGCAGGCAGGGTGGCTCGAAAATCCAAAATCTAAAAGTGCTTGACCCCTGACAAAACAATGCAATTTGCCAAGCGTTTACAACCTCTGCAAACCAATGTGTTTGCGGATATGGATCAGGCAAAGGCAAAAGCCAAAGCCTCTGGACAGGACATCATTGACCTATCGTTAGGGTCTTCTGACCTACAGGCATCAGAACACGTCCTGGCAGCGATCCGAGAGTCTGTGTCGGACAAGAGTACTCATGGCTACTTGCTGTTTCATGGTACCCAAGCCTTTCGTCAGGCCGCCGCAGACTGGTACACCGAAAGATTTGGCGTTCCAGTTGACCCAGAAACTGAGGTGCTTCCCCTGATTGGTTCTCAAGAAGGTACTGCTCATTTACCGCTAGCCGTACTAAACCCAGGAGATTTTGCACTGCTATTAGATCCCGGCTATCCGTCCCATGCGGGTGGGGTTTATCTTGCCAGCGGTCAGATTTACCCCATGCCACTTCTGGCAGAAAACAGCTTTTTGCCAGTATTTGAGGAGATTCCGACACCTGTGCTCTCTCAAGCTCGCATGATGATGCTGAGCTATCCTCATAATCCTACAACTGCGATCGCGCCCTTGTCCTTTTTCCAGGAGGCCGTCGCGTTTTGCCGCCAGCATGACTTGGTCTTAGTTCACGACTTCCCCTATGCAGATTTAGTCTTTGTAGAAGACAGCGGAGAAACCCCCCATCCAAAATCCGAAATCCAAAATCCAAAATTGATCGCTCCTTCGATTTTGCAAGCTGACCCGGATAAAGAAGTCTCGATTGAGTTTTTTACCTTTTCCAAGTCTTATAATATGGGTGGCTTTCGTATTGGTTACGCGATTGGTAATGCTCAGCTGATTCGGGCATTGCGGCAGGTGAAAGCAGCCGTTGATTTCAACCAATATCGAGGGATTTTGAATGGTGCGATCGCAGCTTTACGGGGCCCTCAAGATAGCGTCCATAACTCCGTAGAGATTTTCCGACAACGACGAGATGCATTCATTAACGCCTTGCATCGCATTGGTTGGCAGGTTCCTACTCCAGCCGCAACCATGTATATTTGGGCCAAATTACCCGAAGCTTGGGCTAATGATTCTGTCAAATTCTGTACTCAGCTTGTTGAAAAAACAGGAGTAGCAGCTTCGCCGGGAGCCGGTTTCGGCAAAGCTGGCGAAGGATATGTCCGGTTTGCTTTGGTGCATGAACCCGCCATTCTAGAAAGGGCGGTGGATCGAATGGCTGGATTTTTGCGATAGAGAAAAAACTTCTTCGCCGCAATCGCCTAAGTGCAACTAGCAATAAATTTGTTACAGATTGTAAGCTCCGAGCATCATACATTCAGACTATTTTTAATATCTCTTTTATATAACATCGGGTACACTTTTTTCATCATCTCATCAGCTCTAAACTTTGTAGGTGCAATTCAACTGCTTTATGTAAAGTAATGTAAAAATTGTCCTTGCTCAATACCCTTGATTTAAAGATAATTTACACCGCTTTCCATAGCTGCATTGATTTATACTTACCTGCTTAGGTAGTCCAAACTTAGAGAAAAACAAGGGTAGCGAATATGACAAATTCATGTACATATACAGCAGATTATCTACAAACAGATGATTCAGTGCTTGCCAAATTTGCAAATCAACAATTCGATTTGTCCGATCCAGGTGATTTAATCAGCACATTAGGAAATACATTTTTCACAACGGAATCCACCCCAGCTAATCCTCCTTTTTCCGCATTTAATGGAACTCCAACTCCAACTCCAACCCTCACATTTGATTATGCTGGTAATATTTATGGGATTGTCAACTTCAACCCATTAGTAGTTGGGCTAGTGGGAAATTACTTAGGGGAAGAATTACCGCTAGGCGTGAGCATCAATCAAGATTTTCAAGGTAGTTTCTGTGTTCCTCCTGACCTGCTAACATCTATAACTACTGACCTCCTTGATGGTGAAATCACGATAGGCTTACCTTTCGTTTTAGATGCTTTAAAGATTACAGAGGCCGCTCCTGTTATTGAAGCATTAGATGATGTATTTAATGTACAGTTTGCAGGAAGTGGTAATTTGACTTCGACAACAGGAACCACTGACTTTACCGTTGAGTATCAGAATGATACAAACTCCTTCGTAATTGATGGCGTCAACCCTCTTGTCGTCGCTGGAGCCTTATCTGGACCTGCGACAATGACCGCAGAAGCAGACTTTAGTGTAGATCTGGTATTAAGTGAATTCGTTAAAGCTACCAATCTTTTAGGAATAACTCTTCCTTCGGATGTCTCGAATTTCCTTACTCTTTCTCAGGCTTTTGGAATTAATGAGATAGAGTTAGCATCGGGTTCTATCAGCCTTGAAACCACTACAATTCCGGTTGCCGCTCCTGTGACTGGCTAGGCTGAACCAATCACGGCTTCTGTTTCTATCTAGTGTGAAATTAACATCTTTAAACAGTAGGGCACGATATTATCGTGCCCTACCAGCTGCTGTGTTGCAATCAATTGAAAATCGCTAGATAATCGCTCCAATACTTCAATAAGTGAGGCAACAATAAGTGAGGCAAGATGTACAATTATATCATGTCCGCCTGAACACTTACGATAAAAGTGATGCTGAAATTTTGGGATATCAGAACTTTGCAAATTTTATATCGTAACTAATTACCCGGACATGATATTACTTATTATCAAAGCGTTATCTGTACATGAGTTATACCTTTCTCGTTTTAGTTGCCTGATATCGAGCGGATGTGAGCATAGATTGGAAGCGAGCTTCTAGGAACCTTTTTGATACCTAAACAACTGAATTTCTGGCCTGATTAAGGCTGAAAGTAAGGGTTTGCCGTACCTTAAAGCGAGAGAAACCTTACTGTGAAACCAGCCTGTCTTTTCTATCATTTAGAGGTAGACCCAGAACCTTAAGTACCTTCTCGTGACGACATCTGCTAAAATTCTGACGCTGGTCAAAGAGCCGGAACGCTTGGAAAGACGCCTCAAGGAGATTCCTCAAGAGCCTGGGGTATATCTGATGCGTGATGCGAGCGATCGCATCCTCTATATTGGTAAAGCCAAAAAACTGCGATCGCGCGTTCGTTCTTATTTCCGCGAATCACAGAGACTCAGCGATCGCATTGCCATGATGGTACGGCAAGTTGCGGAGATTGAGTTCATTGTCACTGATACCGAAGCCGAAGCTCTGGCATTAGAAGCCAATCTGATCAAGCAGCATCAACCTTACTTCAATGTGCTGCTCAAAGATGATAAAAAGTATCCCTACATTCTGATTACCTGGTCAGAAGAATATCCGCGAATCTTCATCACCCGCAACCGACGCTTGGCGAAGGAGAAAGATAGGTACTACGGGCCATTTGTCGATGCTGGCGCACTGCGCACAACTCTTCGTCTCGCCAAACGACTCTTCCCCATGCGGCAACGTCCGCAACCGTTATTTAAAGACCGTCCCTGTCTCAACTATGATATTGGGCGCTGTCCGGGTGTGTGTCAACAGCTGATTTCGCCAGAGGAGTACCGCAAAACGATTCAAAAGATTGCGATGGTATTTCAAGGTCGAACCGAGGAATTAATTGATATTCTGACCGAAACGATGAATCAGGCGGCTGAATCCCTGAATTTTGAGGTAGCTGCACGGATTCGCGACCAGATTGCCGGGATTCAGTCTTTAGGTGCTGACCAAAAAGTGTCCTTACCGGATGATACTGTTTCACGGGATGCGATCGCCCTTGCCGCAGATGAGCAACACGCCTGCATCCAGCTATTCCAAACTCGTGCCGGTCGATTGGTGGGACGCTTGGGGTTTTTTGCCGATGCTCAATCAGGAACACCAGGAGCAATTTTACAACGGGTATTAGAGGAACACTACCAAAATGCTGACTCGGCGGAAATCCCGACAGAGATTCTGGTACAGCACGAGTTACCAGAAGCAGGGATGTTGGCGGAGTATCTCAGTGAACGTAAAGGTCGTAAAGTCACCCTCTTAGTTCCCCAACGCCAAGTTAAGGCGGAACTGATTGAGATGGTGGAACGCAATGCTAAATATGAATTAGAACGCACTCAACGATTTAGCGATCGCAACACCGAGGCAATGCAGGATTTAGCCGATATTCTTGACCTGCCAGACTTGCCGCATCGGATTGAAGGCTACGATATTTCTCATATTCAGGGTTCTAATGCGGTTGCCTCGCAGGTGGTATTTATTAATGGGCAACCCGCGAAGCAACACTATCGCCATTACAAGATTAAAAACCCAGAAGTAAAAGCCGGTCATTCTGATGACTTTGCCAGTCTTGCCGAAGTCATCCGTCGTCGCTTCCGCAAGTATGGAGACGACCCAAATTTGCAACGAGTAGGAAATTCAGATTGGCCTGATTTGGTGATGATTGATGGTGGCAAAGGTCAGTTATCCGCCGTTGTCGCTGTCTTGCAAGATATGAATTTAATGGAAGACTTGCGCGTGGTGAGTTTAGCCAAGCAGCGTGAGGAAATCTTTTTACCCGGTGAGTCGTTGCCATTGCCGACGGAGGCAGAACAACCAGGGGTGCAGTTATTGCGGCGTCTGCGGGATGAGGCGCACCGCTTTGCCGTGAGTTTTCACCGACAGCAGCGTAGTGACAAGATGCGTCGTTCCCGGTTAGATGAAATTCCGGGATTGGGTTTCCATCGGCAAAAGCAATTATTGGCGCATTTTCACTCGATTGATTATATTCGCGAGGCAACGCCGCAACAGTTAGCGGAAGTTTCAGGTATTGGGCCGCGTTTAGCGCAAGAGATTTACGATTATTTTCATCCCTAGCGCGATCGCGTGGAAGGGCGAAGCATTTGCGATATGTACATTTTCAGTATTGGTTCAAGATTTATCGTCGCAATGCTTCTCCCCTACAAAATCAATGCTTTGGAAGTATTTTCTGGTGAGAGTGAAAAATGAGGGCTAATCTGAGGGTTGCATCCAATGGATAAACATGAACTATAACCTGGAAAAACATCATCGCCGCTCAATTCGCCTCAAAGGATATGACTATACCCAAGAAGGCGCGTATTATTTCACCATTTGTTGTCATCAAAGGCGGTGTTGGCTGGGGGAAATTAAGGATGGTGTCATGCACCTAAATCTCGTCGGTGCAACAGTTAAAGCCGTTTGGGAGAATTTACCCTTTAGGGCGCTTGTCGCCCCCTAAACATCCACCCCAAACGCAACCTTTACGCCAACCAAGACGCTCCCACTCCTCAATTACGTCAAAAGCAGCTAAGGCTTCTGGATAGTCTGCCAATTCAGATTGATACTGTGCAATTTCTTCGCTGGTGATAGTAGTCATAGAGTTTTTCTTACAATGAGCTTGTCCTTGCTCAATTTTCTACCGTAGCTTCGCCTCCACTTTAAAGGGTAACTGCTCAGGAGATTTAATCATCGGGAAACTGCCAGCACGAAATACGTTCCACCTGAGAACTACCACAACTACAGACAGCCTCAAAGGAGGAATCTACCCATTGGGCACCACAGGTGCAGCAGTGGCAAAAAATATTGTTGCGGTTAGCCTCCTCAATTTTTTGCCGCCATTCGCCAAATTCGGAGATGTCTTGTTCAGAGAAACTTTCTGACATTTTATGCTTCTTAACGCCCCCTACCGTCGATAAGGCCCTGGATTGAGCAGCCGAACTTCGCTCATTTTGATGATATAGGGGTCAAAGTTGTTCTGCTTGTAAGAACCTACCCACACTTTATAAGCACCGGGTTGCCACTGACCCGCAATACCCGGATTTTTGCCCTGAAAGTCATCGTTACACCAAGTACCACCTGGCCCACTAACAACAATGGTGGTGTCTTGTGGACTTTCTACTTGCAGACTCAAATAGTTGAAAAATGCCTTCAAATTGATGGTGTGATTCGGCGCTTCATCCACAAACCCCACGCATGGACCCGTTGGTGTTTCTTTCCGACCAGCCATCTGAGTCGCCGGTACAGAACCGCCACTAATGCCCCGAATGATCATGGGATCTGGCGAAAACTTGGGTCTAATTGTAACGTTCTCGAACATTGTCTGGGATTGGGCTGGCTGGGCTTGAGTTAGAGTGTTGAGCAAAACACTGGTAATCATTCCCAGCACCCAGCAAGCCGTTAGGCTGAGCGGGGTTACCCAGCGAGAAATTTTGACAGATTTGGTGCCTCGTTGCTTCACTGACTTGTGTATTCTAACGGCTATGAACGGCTGTAATGTGGGCAATGACGAGGATATCGCCGATTGGGTTCCAAACAGCCTATTGCTCAAGCGTGAAGTTCAATTAGCCACGGCTCAGGTAGCCTGAG